>CAIRSO010000249.1 GCA_903881215.1 uncultured Bacteroidia bacterium | reverse complement strand
TCGATTTCACTCCTTCCATCCTTCCGTTAACACACCGAAAGTCTCCAGTAATGCTCCAAACGGCTTTAGCCTGTCTGTGAAACTGGGAAAATCCTTTCCTGATGGCTGACTCCACCCCGTTTCAGCAATAGCAGCTAGCCTGGGAAAAGTCCTTTGGTCAATCTCCTTAACTGTAGGAGTACTTTCACCCCACATATTGCCCTGTACACCCAAGATCAGCTTCTCCTCCTCAGAAGATAATCCTGCCGGTACGGGATCGAATGTATATGTTCTCTCCAGCGATAAATCATTATCGAGATGATAGTCGGGATAGAGTGTAACGATCACATTTCTCCCGAGACTGATGGCTCCCCTGATGGCGTCTTCACTTCTCCATGCCATTACTATGGCATTGCTTGTGCGGTCAAGACCTCCGTCCATAATTTCGTCCCAACCGACCATTCTCCGGTTCGAAGCAGAAATATGACGGTCAATTCCCCTGTTATACCATCCTTGCAGAAGAGAAATATCTTTATGGTAAGGCATTCCTGCTCCGCTTGTAACTTTCACATTGTGGATTAAAAGGTTGTTTTCGGGATTCGCTGATAGCATCTGCCTGATTTTCAGACTACATGATGGACAGGAACGCCACCTTTCAGGTCTCACTTCATCTGCTCCCACATGAATGTAAGGGGACGGGAATAATGACATGACCTCGGTGAGGACATTACGACTGAATTGACCTGTGGTTTCTTTTGATACGCAGAGTTCAGAGGCCGGCTGTCCCTCACATCCAAGATGCGGATAGACCGATGTAGCCGCCAAACTGTGCCTCGGCATTTCAATCTCAGGAACAAGGGTTACAAAACGGCTTTCTGCATATTGCACTAGTTCCCTTATATCTTCCTGCGTGTAATACCAGCCGGAACCTTTCCTACCACTATTATCTGACAACGACCCTTTCAGGGTAAGTTCAGGGTATTTCCTGATCTCCAGCCGCCATCCCTGATCGTCGGTCAGGTGAAGCTGCATTGTATTCATCTTGCAAAGAGCAATCAGATCGATGTATCTTTTTATCTCATCTTTTGTCCTGAAATGCCTGGCAGGATCAAGCAGATACCCTCTCCACCTGAAACGTGGATAATCTGTTATATCGACAGCAGGAAATGTGGCCCCATTATTGTCCTTCCTTATCAGCTGCTTAAAAGTCTGGATGCCATAAAAAATCCCGGCAGGCTTCGCTGCGGAGATGGTTATACCTTTTTTCTCTGCTTTCAGCCGGTACCCTTCGTCGCCAAGTTCCTCATCAGTAGTATCAAGTTTAATCAGGATGAAATTGCTTTTTACCTTATCGGTGCCTCCCACTTCCAATGCAAGGCCGGAAGATGTTTTGATGAAGTCCGTAAGATAACTGGCCATTTCATTCATTTCCTGAATTCCCGGAATGATCTTGGTTTGTTGGTCCATCTCAAATGAACCCTTTCTAACTTCTATGGATACTGGCACGGGAATCACAGTGACTTGATTTTCCTGTACATGAGGGTTGCATGCAATGAGAAGCACGCTAATTATGAGAAAGATAAATGATTTCATAGTATAAATGATTTTGTGAAATTAAAAAGTTCGTTCTTTTTTAGATTTACGGAAATTATATTAGAATTTTAATTTGTTTCTAATCTTTAAAAAGTTCTATCATGGCTCTTTCAATATCTCCCGCAGAAATGCGTAATCCACCTGGCCGGTTATGCACAATCCATAATTTTTTATGCTCTTCAATCAGAGTTTATAATTCTGATGTCAGGGCTTTTCTTTTGGCAATTTACTGAGATTAGCTGTTAAGCCGGCATATCAGGAAGTTTCCAGCCTTCTCGGTAATTGTGCTTAATTAACTCCTGGGCAAACTGTTGGGCGTTAACTAATTCCGTATCTTTATTATTCCATTTTGGATCGCCATTTAAAACTGTAAACTCACTCTTTAGTCTGAATTTCAATTTCTCTTCCGGCCCGATGTTGGTGAATTTCATATTGATACCATCCCAGATCAATTCCTTCCGAAGACTCTGAAGTCTGACTGCCAGTACTCCCATTACAACCATTTCGTTGAATGGTCCGGATTTACTGAAATCTGAAGTGGTTTTAACCCGGTTTTCAGGTGATTCCTTGCAGGCACGAATCCAATCCTGCTCATGGCCAACGGTTATTTCCCGAAGTTTCTTCGAAACTTTTGGCACTCTGCCCGAAGTTAACCAAGGTTCGCCACCATGGCTTCCGCAAATCAAGGTGTCTTTTGTTCCGTGGAAAATAGTACAGTTGTTAAGATCGCGACCTTCGGCACCCACAGGACGTGGAGGAGTAAAACCTCCATCATACCAGGTTACTTCCACTGCC
>CAIRSO010000248.1 GCA_903881215.1 uncultured Bacteroidia bacterium | reverse complement strand
TCGGTTAAAAAACAATATGAATTGGGTAAAATAATATTTAAAATTCAATAAAACAAAGCATACATTTGTAATAACTAATTATTATACTATGCTATTACCCTTAAGAGGGATTATCCCTCCCATGATTACTCCTTTGAAGAGCAATGATGAGCTTGACAAACCTGGAGTTGAAAAGCTTATCGAGCATATTATTGAAGGTGGAGTACACGGACTTTTTTTATTGGGGACAAATGGTGAAGGTCCCAGCCTAAGTCATCGGATCAAGAAGGAGTTTCTTAAACTTTCGTGTGAAATTATCAACGGTAGGGTACCGGTACTTGTAGGCATTACCGATTCATCCTTTTCCGGTGCTCTTGAAATTGCAGAGTATTCCAAGACAGTTGGGGCAGATAGCGTGGTGGTCGCACCTCCTTTCTATTTTCCTGCCACTGAAGATGAAATGATCAATTATGTAGAAAAACTTGCTGCAGTTACACCACTTCCTTTTGTTTTGTATAATATGCCGGTACATACAAAAATCAATCTTTCTATAGCTACAATTTCAAGAGCTAAAGAATTAGGCTGTATTGGTATCAAGGATAGTTCGGGTGATATGGCCAATTTGTATATGCTGATTGATGCTTTCAAGGATGATCCAAATTTTGCCGTTTTTGCCGGAACTGAGCTTTACCTTCCTGATGCAGTAATGGGGGGTGCCCATGGAGCAGTTGCAGGAGGAGCAAATGTATTTCCAAAGCTCTTCGTTGATCTATACAATGCCGCCTTGAATAAAGATTTGGATAAAATTACAATACTTAGAAATCAGATTATTTGGTTGTGCAATACCATGTATGTAGTCTCTCCCAGTGCTGCTCGAATAACATTGTCTTTTAAAACAGCCTTGTCTATCCTTGGAATCTGCAGCGATGAGATGGCGTTGCCTCTCAGAAAATTGGATGAGTTTGAACGGGAAAAGATCGCTTCATATCTGCAAGAGATGAAAATGAAATTTTAACTGGCTAGCCTCTTACAAACCAACTTACTTTTGCTGATTGTAAAGTTTACCGGATATTGATACTCCACAAGTTTTTTTGAATCAAAAAATCTTCTACTTTTGTCATTCCTTTTAAAACAGCATAATAGGAGAGATGCAAGAGTGGTTTAATTGGCACGCCTGGAAAGCGTGTGTACCTCTAAAGGGTACCGGGGGTTCGAATCCCTTTCTCTCCGCAAAAACAATAATGGCCTCATACAAGTGAGGCCATTATTGTTTTGCTACCCATTCATTAAAATAGATTTCTACTATTTATTAGTTCTTCTTCAGCGCTTTATAAAGGATATATCCGACAACGAAAAAACCAAGAATAACAAATATTGTTGTTAAATATGAACTATATTCGGTTACTTTTGACATCAGCATTTCTCGTGGTACGATGGATTCAAGATAGTAGCCAATAGAAGCGAGGATGATATTCCATAATCCAGCCCCCAGAAACGTGTACAATAAGAATTTGGGCATATTCATTCTTGAAAGTCCGGCAGGAATAGATATTAAATGCCTGACTCCCGGAAGTAACCGACCAGTGAAGATCGAAATAGCCCCATTTTTGTCGAAGAAAGACTCTGTTTTCTTGACGCCTGCCTCATCTATCATCATCATATGCCCAAGCCGACTATTGGCAAAGCGGTAAACGATAGGTCTTCCAATCCACATTGCCAAGTAGTAATTGCTGACTGACCCTATCATGGCCCCAAGTGTGGAGAAAAAAACCACCAGGTAAATATTCAGCTCTCCGGCAGCAGCTTTATAGGCAGCTGGTGGAACAACTAACTCTGAGGGCAAAGGAATCACTGAGCTTTCAATTGCCATTAATAAAGTTATTGTCCAGTAGTTCAGATTGTCGAGACACCATTGAATAAAACCGATAGTTTCCATATAACCAGGATTTTGAAAAATAAATTTTAATTAGCTTATATGCTAGATAATTCTTGTATTCAGTGACAAAGTAATGAAATTTCCACCAATAATTAGTTTTACATATTTTTCGAATATTAGAATTTAATTTAGAATTATTTTAAGGTTAACACTTTAGTAGGATGAAACTTAATTTTTACCTTTAGAGGATCGTATGAATGAATGTAACTATATATGAATCAACATGGAAAAAAAGCATAAAGTATCAGATTTACAGACTCATACAGGTGTTGAAGTGATGCGCTGTTACCAATGTGGTAAGTGTACAGCAGGTTGCGTTCTGGCATCAGAAATGAATTACCCCCCAAGTTATCTAATGAGATTGCTTCAAACAGGATCCAAAGAAAATTACAATAAAATTCTTTCTTCCAACTCTATATGGCTTTGTCTGAATTGTGAAAATTGCCTTGGTCGTTGTCCAATGGAGATTGATATCCCCAAAATGATGGATTATCTGAGAACACAATCTATCAAGGAAAACAAGCTGCATCCAGATTCAAAACCAATTCTAGCCTTTCATCGTGCCTTTCTTGACTCAGTCAAAAGTACCGGAAGGCTTTATGAAATTGGACTGATTATGAATTTTAAATTCCGGACCTTCCGGTTTTTACAAGATTTAAACATAGCTCCCGGGATGTACCTGAAGGGAAAATTGCATCTTTTACCTGAAAAAATTCGGGACAGAAGATCCATGAAAAGAATTTTTGCACAGACTATTGAAAATGCTAAGACAGATAATAAATGAAGATAGGATTTTACCCTGGTTGTTCGCTGACCGGTTCATCAAGAGAATATAATGAGTCAGTTGTCGCGGTGGCCAAAGGATTAGATATTGAACTTGTAGAAATTAAGGATTGGAACTGTTGTGGTGCAACGGCGGCTCATGTCATGAATGAAGAGCTCTCATTGTCCTTGCCTGCACGGATCATGGCCATCGCAGAGGAACAAGGCTTAACGGAGGTGGTTGTTCCTTGCGCAGCTTGTTACAATCGTTTAAAAATGACTCAGCACGAGCTTGAAAATGATTCCAAACGTACGAGAGTCGTTGAAATTCTTAAAATGCCATATCAGGGATCTTTGAAGATAATTAATGTCTTGCAAATGTTGGAAGCTTATGGAGGTGAAAATATTAAAGCCAGGGTGAACCGGACATTTTCACACAAAGTTGCATGCTATTACGGCTGTTTGTTGGTTCGTCCTCATAACATTCTAAAATTCGACCGTGTAGAAGATCCGCAAAGCATGGA
>CAIRSO010000247.1 GCA_903881215.1 uncultured Bacteroidia bacterium | reverse complement strand
TACTATAATAATTTGTTTTTTAAAGGTAGTATGGAACTCCATGTTGCATAAATTATTATCATTTTCTTGGGTGTTGTGAAGCAACATGTTCGTTTCATTTTTCTTTATTAGATTTTGTTACATGTCAAAGACCAGAAATTCTGGCCAAAAGCTCGAAAAAATCCTTTTTTCGCTGCGAATTGATGCCCCAGTCAACAGGTACACTTTGGTACCCTTCCTTAAAAGTCTGGTCTCCCTCTTTAAGCGTTTCACCTCTTTTTCTGAAATCAAACAATCCCCAGGAAGCGCCCGCCCTAAAAGCATTGAGCATGTTGTTGACCGGTTCATTGAAATTGTAATGGTCATCTTCGTTGAAAAGGATAGGCATCTTGTGATATCCTTCCACTTTTTTTGTGTCGGCTACCATTTGCGTAACGATTTCCGGCTTGTCCGCACCATTCCCATGCAATAGGAGGAAATCGGCTGTTTTGACCACATTTGGATGAGGAATATGCTTACCTCCGTAACTTGTTGATACTAAAAATCGATAACCGGCCTTGGGATGCTTTTTGTTCTTCGCCAATACAATCAATTCACTTACCCTATCCGGTTTCAGAATATCGTGATCATAACCATTTACATTGCATTCGTTGTTAATTTCGATCAGTACATTCCTGTAACCTTTCGCGAAAAGCCAGTCAATGGTATTGCTCACAGCGTTTTTGATTGCAGCTTCATTTTCAAGATTTTCATCCTGACCAAAATAGAATATTCCCAGAATCACAACCATGCCTAGTTGGTCAGCCTTGTTCAGGATTCTTTCCAAACGGTTAAAATAGTCAGGCATGATTTTACCATCTTTGAAAAAACCCGGATTGATCCATCCTTTGTTTCCATAACCGGTTGGACTACCCCCCTGCAAGTTGAGGGTAAAGGCAAGCAGGCCGTGTGCTCTCCATTCGAGCATAGCAGAAACAAATTCATTTGTGTTTCTATTGGGATCCCACTTGCCGGTATCAGGGTATTTCCACAAGTTTCGGGTTTCAGGATTCAGATCATCGAAGATTCCCTGCACCATTCTGGAATTAGGAAGCAATCCTTCGATTGAAATAGTGTCAATTTTTTTACCCTTAAGCGTTATTTCATTGTTGATGTAAAAGTCATCATTCTTGATGCTTACGACTGTTTTTGATTGAGAAAAGGGTATTAATTTTAACGAAACAGTCTTTCCTGCCTCTCCGCCTCTGGGAAGTGTGATATCCAAAATCGATTTTCCCAGTTCTGTTTTCAATATAGCTGCCGGGTTAGCTGTTTCATATTTGCCATCCAGTGTGAGCCTGATCTGAATTAGTTTTTGGGTTGGATCGGATATGGAAATATGTAGGGACTTTTTTTCTCTTTTTACCATGATAACACAGGGTTTATCTACTTCAACTCCGCCAGAAAGGTTTATTTTACCAGGCTTGTAGAAGATTGCACCTCCCAAATTGCCATCTGAAGCAACTACTGCCTGTAGTTCAGTGTCATTTTTCAGGATATTAAAACCGGAATTCTTTTCCATCTTTCCCAGAATGGCTTTTGTCGCACCGGGAACCAAAAAATAGGCATATTTCTGATTTTCAGGTTTTGTACCATGGTCGAACCACAGCTTAAATATCTGAGTCATAATTGGCTCATTTTTGTACATCAGCGCGACCTGGTTCCAGGATCCAGTTATCGTTCTTGTCTCCAGTTTCAGATTTCCTCCGTCAGGAAAAAAATATCCGGTATTGTCATGCAAGATCCATTTGGGGTTGACTTTGATGGAGGATTCCGGAGCAATTATCTTGCCGGAAAGCTCCTGAAGAGTTACTTCACCCTTCAGAAAAGCCTGGTTGACCGTCGTTGTCACGTCATTCGCTTCCAATGAATTGATGCCTGACCCCAGGCAAATAATACGGTTGCTGAAGTTGAACCACGACTTTTTAGCGGTAATTCCGTTCCTGTTGTAATCCATGACAGCGATGCCCTCTTTTCCATCGGATACTCCTCCGACAAAATCACTTTTGATCCGGTATCCGCTTGCGGTTAAGACTGGCAACTCCTTGTCATCCTGTAAAGTTGTAGTTCCCGGAATTTTTTTCCAGTCCCAGTAGGGGAAGATATTTTCATACTCCTTGCCCGTCTGATAGAGATAGGTGGCACCATCGCCGAGGTAGTATCCACGGATGTTTTCTGAATTGCAGGATTCAGCTCCAATGACTCTTTCAGAGCACATCTTGACAGAGAAATAGTACTCCGGAGAGCGTTGAATCTGAAAATCTGAGTTGTAGAAATGTTTGTTTCCTATGAGACTTTCGAATTGATTGGCCTTTTTATATACATCCGTAAAAGTAGGGTCAAGCGTTTCCATCTGTCGCAGGAACCCGGCCAGGCTCCTTGCTTTGCCTATTTGCGCATCGATAAAAAGCTGACGCCCACAGGCACTGATGTCCATCTGGTTTTTCCAGACGATCCACTGCTGACCGTCAATCAGATAATTGCGCAGAATGGCCATCTTTTTTTCATCGAAATTGAATGGAGTATTGCGTAATATCCTGATCCATTTGATCATGTCTCCAACATATGCCAGTCCGTAGTTGCCAAACTGGATCTGAGGACCATGCTGGTGGAAGGAGCCATCCGGCTGAATGCCCTCCTCCAGGCTGACTTTCAGCTCTTCCTGAATAGAAGCGGAGGCTTTTCGGATGGTTTCGGTATCGCGTAAAAGCATTGATTTCAGCAGGACATTTCCGGATAACCAAACCTTGTTTTGTCCTGTCATACGGATTTTCGCACGGTCCAGAATTTTTATGCCAAGTGCCATCTGTTCTTTGGAAAGTTCTTTTTCCATCAGGATGAGCGTCGGGGCGAGAGACATGGGGACACCAATCTCAGGGTACCACCAGTTCGGACATTGAAAGTCATTATTTAGCCAGTAATTCAGCGCAGAATGTATTTTTTTAAGAAGTACAGGTTCATGGTAATAAGATGATCCTTCCTTTTGCCAGGCTTTGGCCAAACTCTGCAGCCTGCTTAAATGAGAGGCTGGGTGCCAGTCTCCTCTTTGTTTGCTGGCATAATCAACGTCCGCCCACGCACCCTGGTCGGAAAGTTTTTCGGTCATTTTCCTGACATTGTCCTCTTCAGGAGCATTTTTTAATATATCAGACCAGACATTGGTGTGCAATTGCATTAAATCAGCCGGATAGTCAGCCGTTTTTTGTGCTTTACCTACCAGAGAAAGCACAAATATCAGAGAAGTTAGCAGAATAAGTCTGGCTGGAATTTTCATTTGAAAATATTTTCAATCTTGTTTTGTGTCTTATTCATCTCACGCTTTAATTGTGTTTCGATGGAGTTGTTGAAATGGAAAACCATGTCCAACAAAAACATGACAGCCAGGCCAAGGATAAAACCGATTGCAGCGATTTTTAAGGAATTCTTCATGCGTTTTTCTTTTTGTAAATTAACATAAAGTGACTGTTTGAAAAATTTGTCACTCATCAATGCTTAGCTTAGTGGCATAAGGCGGCAGAAATTCTAATGTGTTAGGACAACATCTTTGCTGTTCAGGTATGGAACCGTTATGGTCCAGGATCCTTTTCCCGGTGCCGTTACTTTAACTTTGACGGCATTGATATCCTTGTTCAGAATTTTAGCCTGAATGATGGAAGACTTCCCTTCCGAGGGCCATAAGATCCAGACAAAGGTATCATCAGACTTCAGTTTCTGCGAAAAAATAGTTGTTGTGTTTGGTTCAAATTTATTGTATTCTTTGCTGTACCATCCCTGAATGCCGGGAGTTTCCTGTCCCTTTACCAGGGCAACTTCAAAATCCGGAGCATCTACCGGAATAATTTGAAGATTGCCATGTTCATTCTGTGTGCCAACTCTACCATCTTTGCCGGCTTTAACCTGGCAATCAGGGTTCCAATGCCATAATGTTTCGATGCTGCGTGGACGATCGGTTTGAAGACGGTCGACTACTATCCAAAATTCACCTCGCACATAGATCATGGAACGTGTGTGCGAGAAAGTTCCTTCTACTCCGTTGAATTTATCGAATTTTCCTGATCCATAATCGTAGTCTTTGTTTATGGCATAGAGGTCTTCTGACAATGGTTTATCTGTCTGCCGTGGACCATCAGCCTGTCCTTTTCCATCCACTAGAATAACATTGTGGCTGAAACTTCCGGTAGCATATTTCCTGAATTTGTTGGCGACTTCTCCCCGGTAGGCAAATCTGCCTCCGTCGACGAGAAAATCACGACCGTAGGCAGCTATGGACAGATGAAGTTTGTCGTTGTGCTGGTGACCGCTTCCCCATGGGCCGATGTCAAAAAATGACCATTGAGCTTCTGTATCATAATCGTTTCTGGATATCAGATGGCCTGCATAAGGGAAAATCACGGAAGGTCCAGATGAGGGTTTGGTTCCGCTTTTCCCGTTTGTGGCAATATAGGTCCAGTCGGGATGTTCATAGTTCAACGCTTCCCGCAAAATGTTTTCGCGGTTGTTAAGGAGGTCGGCATCATTGTTAAGAAGTCCAAATCCATCCGGACGCATGATGTATGCCAGATAGTTCCACATGTCCTCCAAAGTTTTGGTATAGTATTCCGGTAGTGAAACTTTGTTCTTTTTGCAGATTTCGGCAAAGAGGTTGAAGTTGGAAAGAGCCACAAGATGATAACTTGAAGTCAGCTCCGTCTGGACACCATCGGGATAGATCTGTTCTTTCATACTGGCCACCATTGTTTTCATAGAGTACTCCATCCAGGCTGCAGATTCACGATACTCCGGCCATGAAGAAGCTGCGGTTGCCAATCCCGAAATCTCCATGGTAAGCCAGTTGCCTTGTGCGTGAAAGTTTCTGGCATAGTGAGCGTGCTGGGGAATACTGCTTAAGATCAGGAGTTTTGTCGCCGGAGTGATCAGTTTAGTGTTCCAGAGCTCGAAGAAAATTTTGGACCAGACCTTTACCCGGAAGCTAACCTCAAGTCCACGCCACATGGCTGTGCTACTTTTCACTGCAGGATATGGCCAGCTGTTCATGATCCAGTCTTTGGTAAACTGATCGATGTACTTGACATATTTTGGGTTTCCCGTATCAAAATAAGTTTTCACCAGTCCGTTGGTGGGGTAGTGTCTGTTCAGTGCCCAGGCCCATTCGATGTCATTCTCTGGACCCATGCAATCCCATTTCAGATGACCATCCGGCAAACGAGGTACCTTTCCCTTTACATTTTGAAAATTGAAAATATCCAGAAGAGTTGAGTCAGCCTCAGATTTAGATTGTTCCGACACGGAAGGCAGATCCTTGACAATCTGAGCCGATTTGCTGTAGTAATCGAGCAAATTTTGGCAGGCCAAAGGGAGGTTGTTGCTTTCATAAGCCTTTTTTACAGCTTCCAGTCCCGGAAAGTTGAGGTTGAGGTTCGGAAAGATGGATTTGATCTGCTGAGGATAAGCATTACAAACTTCATCAACCGTTTGGATATTTTGCCAATTGGTTTGCGCCATAACGAATTGGGTAGCCAGGCAAAACAGGACAATTAGGAGGCTTTTTGTTTTCATCAATTATGGATTATTCTTTTTTAACTTAAACAAATACAATTGGCTGGCTTCAGGCCAGGGTTCAGGTCTTGCCTGATCCCGGTTGGCAGGCAATGTTTCCCACTTGAGCATATAACGGATGTCAGTTTCTCCGGAGGAACCCAAATCACCGGAAGTGCGAACCTGCAGTCCGGCGAATTTCCCCTCAAGCTTTGAAAGTTCTGCAGGTGAAGCAGGCTTGCGAACAATTCCGCATATTTCCATGGACTCGTTTAGCAGAAAGGTCCCATTTCCATATTTGATATGGCCATATCCCAATTCATAAAATCCATCACCACGGTTTTTGAAAGTACCTACCCGAACCTCAAAAATAATGCTTCCTCCTCCCGAAAAATCCCAGCGATAATTCCAGTCTGTCAATTGTTTGATCTCCCATTTCTTGCCTGATAACCGGGCAGTATAAAATTGCAGGTTCCCAGCAGCATCGTATTTGTGATAGGCAAAAAGCGGCTTCCCGTCGTTGTCAAAGCAAAGGCTGGCTGCCAGGTTGATGATACCTCCCTTGACAGGAATCGGGTCAACTATCACCGATTTATTCTCAAGGGTAACCGGTAGTTTTACCGGTTCGCCAAAAGCGTTGAACCAGTTTTTAAGGTCCGGACTTTTGATGTATGAAAGATCGTGATTGGTTGAACAGTCGGGTGTATCGCGCCATACCCAGTAGACGTGATACCAGTTATCAGCCAACAGGGTAGGCTGGGTTTGGTAGGCATTCATCAAATCCTGTCCGTCAGTAAGCGGAGTATCAAGCAATCGTTCCCATTTCAGGGTTTTTGAGTTAAACAGATTGTATATCTCGTTTCCACTTCCACTGGAACCATCGCGGTAGTGAAAAATGAGTTCGCCTTCTCGGGTGTTCATGAAATTGGGGTATGTACATCGTTTCTCGTTTGTGCCAACCAGTGTCATTACCTGTTGCAGAGTTGAAATATCGTTGGGTTGGGTGCTTCGGAAATAGGTGATCGGATGGACATGCATGTTACCGGCCAAATGAATGTATCCGTCTGGATCAATCCCTAAAGTGACACTGTTGTGACTGTCCCATCCCAGAATTGTGCTGGTTCCGCCAGCCGTTTCGCGAGAAGTGGCAGGAAGGATTGTTAATGAAAATTTCGAATCACTGAGATTCCGTTGTCCAACCACCATGTTTCTGTTGGCATTGTAATAAGCAATGTACTGCTTGTTCTGGTGGGTTAACAGCGAAAATCCAACGGGTTGACCTGCCCAAACTTTATCGATGGAGATTACCTGCCCAACCGATTCGGTGTTTATGGTCTCGTCGACAATCCTGCTTTTATCGTTGAGGTCTTTTTGGGCGCAAGCTGTAAAAGATATTAATACAGCAACAAATAGAAGAATTGGATTTTTCATTTGGATGAATAATAACTATCTTGATTCATTGGATGGTTAAGAATTTTTTTCTGTGTGCCTGTTCAAAAGATTTTGGCTAAAGCCGTCATTTATCACGCTTTTTTATCCGTCGGCTGAAGCCGACGGCAATGAAAAGGACACAACATTACCAACTGTTCAAATCCTTGCTGAACTTTAATTTTTTGTTTTTGACGGAACCTGGTACCAGCAAGACCTGGATGGTCTCCTTCTGATTGGGTTTCAACTGAAATTCGAATCCGACCAAAGTCTTGCCTTTATTAGGTGCGTCGTAATTGTTGGTAGGCTCGGTCGACCAGGTTTTCATTTTTATGCTGGAAGGGGCATTAACCATCACATCAAGGCTATGACCTTCTTTGCTCAAAATGATACGATTGCCTTTAAGTTTGACTATTGCAGAGGTGAGCATGGTCCAGCGTACAGTTGCTGGTTTGTTATCTGCCACAATTTCGTCCCTTACCACAACATATTTCTTGTCAACGATGGCAACGCCACGATTGGCGGAGGCCAATTGAGTTTCGTAAACCGTGGATAAATCAGAAACGGCATACATAAATTCTGGTTTATCTGAAGATTTATCAATTTTGGCATATCCCTTAACCAGTTGTAACTGGTTATTAATGGTCAGCGTGTTGTGAGCCATATTGTTGAGTCTGAATACCGTCCATCGCTGGGCATCCTGGGTCCGGCCGAACAAGGCAATCCCTTTCGACTCAAGTGATTCGTAATCCTGCATGCCAAAATCGGTGGCCCAGCGCGAGCCGTCGGCTTCCATTACGAAGGAGCCAATATCCATGTGCCCGTGGTTGACAGAGGCTGAACCTGCTTTAAACCCAAGGAATATTGCGTTTGGGTCTGACCATGAGGTACGCATCATGGCGACAGGATTGGCGCCTTGTCCCTTGTAAAACAGTGCTTTGGGTTCAGTTACCTTGTCCAATGGTGTTTCTTTCCCCCAGATCATTACGGCAGGTAAAAGACGGTCGCCGGTAAATCTGGTGAAATCATCCTGGTTAAGGTATGATTTTTCTACCCATAGCTGGGAAAGGTCGTTGTTCTTTTGAGCCAGCCAAAACATCGCCGGACTTAATCCACTGCCCTGACCGCTGTCACCCCAGTTGAAACTCAAACTGGTCACACCTTTCATGTTTTCCATGAACCAGGATGTTTGCAGGAAGCCGGGGGCGCTGTTCAATCCGAAATCGCTTCCGAAAGCTTTATCCACGGCCGACAGAAACATCACGTTAAATGAGGTTCCATATCCCCAATAGCCATACCCTTCGGGATAGGCACCATCGGGTTTGTATTCTTCCATGGAAATGGGAATTGATTGAATGGCACGTTCTGTGAGGCTTTTGGCCAATTGTGGATGATCCTCCCATACTGCCAGTGCACCGTATGTGACTCCTGCATTGCAAACCTGATTCCAGTTGTTCGATGATCTCAGCCAGCTGTTGAATTTTGGGTCTAGCGACGGATACAACCCTTTGCTGACAATGGACTCACGGATCATTTTTTTTGATTCATCAGATAGTTTTTGGTAAAGCCAGTCGTAGCCGATGGCCACTGCCATAGTCATTTCTGCCACATCGAGAAAATGGGAAGGGTTCCAGTCGCTGAATTTGGCGATGGCCAGCATCTCTTTTTCGCAGCGGTTGAAATATTTTTCTTCGCCAGTCATGCGCCAGGCATAGGAAAGTTGAAAAATGCGCCTGAGGGCTTCGCGCGACTTATCGAGTAAACGCCTTCCGATCTGAATCCTTTCAACGGGAGGCTGATCCATTAATTTATCGCAGGAAAGAAGAATGGCTTCGTGCATTTTCTTCCAGGTGGCGTTGGTGGCAACTGACTGTTTAATGAGCGCTTCCTCTCCTCCCAAAAGTAGGATCCTGGGGTGCGCCCCAGCCTTGAAAGATTTGGGGATCAGCTCCTTTTGAGCGGATGCCATTTCGGATAGGAAAAGGCCGAAGAATAAGACCAGCAATATTTTTCTGTAGTTCATCTGTATATTGGTTGTTTTTATACCTGACAGGTTTTAAAAACCTGTCAGGTATATGTGAAAGATTTATTTAACAGGTGTGAAAACGACCTCCTGGCCTCCTTTAACGGCGGGTTTGAGGTATTCGAGAACGACTCTGGTTACTCCTTTGGGCCAGTATCTCACCAACGATTTATCCTTGATCTCTTTGAATTCGATAGTAGGTTTTACGACTTTGGCGTTATAAGCCATGTTTAGAACAAAACCATCTCCTTCAAATTTCAGCAATCCTGGTTTTACCTCAGACACCTTGCAATAGGTGATCAGGTTGGAAGTTGTTGGAGCATTGCTTAGTCCGGCAAGTTGGAAATTGTCGCTTATTTTGAAGCTTTTTCCTCTGATCAAAGTATAGCTGCGAACCCAGCTTTTAACCTGCGCTTCAGGCGTATAGGCTCCGGCGATATCGGTTGAGAAGGTTGCCGATTTGGCATTGGCCGAAAATTTGGAGTCTTTGGCTTTGAATCTTTCACCGTCTTTCTCGTCAATGCCGTTGATGACCGGAAGGTTATGATATTTTGACTGCATGGTCCATATTTCATACCGTTTGGAGCTGAAAGTTTTGGCGTTGTACTCTTCGCGACCTAAATCGATCAGGCATGGTTTACCGTCAAAGTACATCACGCAGGATCCGACATCGTTGTGGTTATGGCTCTCGTTGTTAAAGCCGCCTTTGGCACCAAAGAAAAACCCCTTGAAACTGCCTTCCTTGTCACGTGCCCCTGCAACTTCGGTATCAGGAAGCCAGAAATCGGCCACCAATGCTTCGGATGATTTGGCGTTCTTGAGTTCATCCAGCAGGCCAAGATTTTTGATCTGATCGCCGATTTTACCGCCCAGACTGTGCTCACCCCATCCTGCCAGTTTTGCCAGATAGGCACCAAACTCATGCATCATTGGATCTTTTATGGCCTTGCCATATCTGTAAACTGTTGATGGACTGCCTCCTGTGGTGGCGTCGGCATCAGCAAAATTGATGAAATAGGGGGCATGGATGTTTGCCTGGTAGAAGTATTTGCCAATGTTTTGAATCAGCGGATCGTCATAAACATCGAATTTATCGTTGGTCACCATTTTGAGCACCTCCAGGCTCTCGTACAACAGGGCTCCCGCAGCACCCCAATAGGATGGACCCTCATCGCAACCTCCGTCATCGGAATAGCCGTTCAGAAATTTGTCCAAAGAATTGATGATTTTCTGAACTTCGGCTACTTTTTTGGCAGGGTCACTTTCGAGCAAAAGGTAACTGTTCAGCATGTTGTAGTTGATCCATGGATTCCAGTTGTTGGGACGTCCGCCTTTGAATCCCATGTAGCCAAAGTCGTCACGCTCAAAATAGGGTTTTAACGATTTATTGGTGATCTCCTGTTTTACACGTTTTGCAATCAATGGATGAACTTTGTCAAATTCTGCTTTGAACAAGTAAAGCGTCCACGAAAGATTGCTGGTGATTTCGCCGACTCCAAGGTCAACAACCGGGTCGTTGACATCGGGCAGTCCCGTACCGGCTTTTTGAGCAGTGAGGTGTGCCGACCATCCCCACCAGGTCTGTTCGCTGAAATACCAGACCGCATTGATGATTTGATCCGTAAATCGGCCTTTGCCTTCCACCAGCTCTCCCATGACAAGGGTTGTTAAGGCACTGCTGCAAGCGGAGTAGACGCTTTGCCGGCGATCTCCTGAGCGAATAATTTCCAGGTAATCAGTGGCTCTTACAACAGGCCAGTTGTAGGTTAAGTATCCTTCTGCCTTGGAGATATATTCTTGCCTGATGTTATCCGGTAGTTTGTCCCAAAAGGTTCTGTCTTTGTACTTTGGGTATTTGTTCCAGGAGTCGTCCGCAATCATGGACTTAGCCAGGTCAATGGCTTTGGCTTTGTTGGCCAGGATGTTTCTCTCTTTGTTAGTTAATACGGCCTTTGCCGGATTGACTGCTGAAAAAAGAAAAAGTGCCAGGCAGATAAGAAGCAGAGGTTTCAAAACAGGATGAATTGTTCTCATAGTTTGGAAAATTAATCGATTAATCAGTAATGCAATGATTATTTATAAATTGTTATTTGAAGGAAGTTTTTTAATCTCCAGACAAATAAAATCAACAAAATTGTCTCATTTTTCAGGTATTATTAGTTTGTTTTTCATCCGTATTACCTTTTCACCTTCATTGAATGACTTTTTCCATCGGAAGATAACACCTGAACGATGAAGACTTTGTTTGGTGTGGTTCCTGCATCCAGCAACGCGTAATCACCCGAAACCAGAACAGTTTGCAATGTCCTTCCAAGTAAATCATACAATCTTATTTCGCGGCTGTTCGCCGGAAGGTTTAAAACACAGATACGTTCATTGAATGGGTCAAAATAAGCGGAGAAGCCGGGTTTTTTCTGAAGTGTTTCAACTGCCGTGATCGAAAGTGGCAGCATTTTTACCTCGTCCACATACATGGTTAACGCTTTTTCCTGGTAAAATTCAGTTCCATTTCTTTCAGGCGAAATGAGCAAGTACCCTGAGGGTGTGAAACTGAATTTTGACAGATCGAGGCTACCCACAGCAAACTGCGCGGTACGCCATTGTGCAGTAGTGTATCCTGCTGTAATTTCATAGGGATCAGTAAAATCAACAATCAGCACGTTCCCGAGGCCATCGTAAATACGCACGCCAATCTTGCCTGGTGCATCTTTGTAATATTTGAATTCGATCACTGAATTTGTGTTTACTTTCAAGTCGTAGCCGTAAGCCTGAACGCCGCGATAAGTAAAGTTTCCGGCATTCGCGGAAGTGACATACTCGATGTCATCCTGCCTTCTGATCCGGAGTACTTTGTTGCTGGTATTGATTCCGTTCTTAAAAGGATTGACAACTACCTCCCCCAACATAGCCTTTAACGCTCCGTTGCTGGCTGGGTTTGTTTTCCAGCTGACAAATTCATTGTTGAGAGAATTCAGATTGAACGACTCAAAATTCTCGTTCAATACAACTCCGGAGGTTGTGAGGTTGATCCCACTCAATACCGCATCACCTTCAGGTACTAATTTGACGGTGACAGTCTGGGTCGTACCTGCAGTCACGGCATATTCAAAACCTGTAAAATAAGTATCGGAGTTGGATTCTTCATAGCTTGTAGTCGGCTTGGTTGACCAGGCTTTGGCAGTTACGGCATCGGTGCCTTCGAAGACAAGGTAGAGGTTTTTGTTGGACTGCGAAAGCCGGATAACCTTGTCACTTACCTTCTGCGGAATGGCCTGTGTGAGCAGATTCCAACGAATCGTAAGTGGTTTGGAACTTGCCTGCACGACATCCTTGATCTCGACATACCGGTTGGAAACGATAGATGCCGTTCGTCGGCAATTGGTTAAATCGTTCTTGTAAGCCGGTGTGAGGTTCATTTCAACCGATTTCAAGCTTGGGGTGTTCACCAAATTTTCGACCGGCACATTTGCGGTTACCAATTGCTTGTTTCCGTTGATGGTCAATGTATTGTGAGCCATGTTGTTGTAGCGGAATACGTCCCATCTTTCCGAACTCTGACTCATGTTCCACAAATCTACGCCGTTGGCTTCAAGAACGGTGTAGTCGCTCATCCCGAAATCCATCGCCCATCTTACATCCATGGCATCCATCACAAAAGAACCAATGTCCATGTGTGCATGGTTACCGGATGGGGTGCCTCCCTTCACTGCCAGGTAGATATCGTTGGCTCCCCAGCCCGTCCGAAGGGCACCTACAGCACTTTGTCCCTGCGCCAGGTAAGTTGTTTCGACAGGTGCCGGCAGGTTGTTCATGTTCAGGTTCATGCTCCAGATGAGCAGGAAGGGTAAAAGCCGGTTGTCACCCAGACTGGCCTCATTCGTTGTCAAGGTAAAATCAAGCTTCTGTAACTCGTTGTAGAGTATGCTCTTGTCGGCAGCACGCGAGGCAAGCCAGAACATGCCGATCTGGACACCAATTCCATTCCCGCAATCTGCAAAATTAAACGGAAGCGGATTGATGGCTTTCAGGGTTCCTCCACCCATTTGCTTGGTCCCGGTACCTTGCATGTGTGTCACAAAATTGCCTGTTTTCAGAAAACCATCGATGGCTGTGAGGTCGCGGTCGGTACCCCACATGCGTTGCAGCATATCGATAAACAGGATATTGAAAGAGGTGCCATATTCCCAGTATCCCATGCCTTCGGGGTAGGCACCATTGTTGACATAAACCCCCATCGGAATTTTAATGGAATTTACTGCCCTGTCAATCAGTGGTTGGTAATAAGTTGGATTTTCATCAAAAACAGCTGCTGCACCGGCAGATATTCCTGCATTGCAGACCTGGTTCCAGTTGTTGTTGCTGGTTAACCACGACTGGTTCGCTTTTGTGCCGGTGGTTTCTTCGATTCCTTTAACCTTGATGGCTGTTGCAATGGTGGTACGTGAAGTTGAGCCTAAATAGCTGTACAGCCAATCGTAGCCAATGGCCATTGCCAAAGTCATTTCTCCTACATCGAGAAAGTGGGAAGGGTTCCAGTCAGAAAAGGCCGCCATGGCCAACATCTCAGTTTCTGCCCTGGTGGCATAACGAACTTCACCAGTCATCCGATAGGCGTAACTCAGGTAGGATATTCTCCTGATGGCTTCCCTTGAAACACTGAGCAATCGTCTCCCAATTAAAACCCTTTGCTGAACAGGCAACGTAAGCAGGAGATTGCATTCAGTAATGATAACATTGTGCGATTTGGTCAACAGAGGGGTAGCTGTAATTTTGGCTTTCAGAATTGCCTCGTCGGCCTGAAGAAAAAACAATCTCGGGTGACCGGATAAGGGATGAGTTTGACTTTGCGCAGGTGATGCGCAAAAAAAACAGAGGAAGACCAGCGATAGTTTGATTGTTACTAATTTCATGCCTGTATTTTTAGATATGGTCCCATTTCATTCCAGAAAACTTCTACATTCGAAATCCACCAGGTATGGCCATTGTCTTTGTTCCCCTGATAAAAAAGATAGGTTTTTTCCCCATCATCGAAAATATTCGGGTGACCAGATTCGCTGAAATTCCATTCGCCGGGTTTGCCATTGCACAAAAAAGGCTCCTTAAAAAGTCGTTCCCATTTAACGCCATCTTTACTTGTTGCAACACCAATTTGCTGAGGTGCGTTGTCGTAAGCTCCTGCGTAGAACATATATAACTTTCCGTTTCGCTCAATAATGGATGCTGCTTCAATACATTCTCCTTCCCAGGGCAATTCGGGTTTGAGAATCGGACCGTCTTTCGAGAGATGCGTCCACTCCTCACGATTGAAATTGGTATTTTCCGGGGCAACAGCAACTCCCTGTAGTTGAATTTTAAATCCGGGATCGCGCGTGGCGAAATACATGAAATATTTCCCTTGGTAGAGAAACACTTCTGCATCGATGGCTCGTCCGCAGTTCCAGGTCCCGTTAGGACGAAAGATCGGATTGGTAGGGTTACGTTTGAAATTGGTGATACCATCATCGGAAACTGCATGGCAAATGGCATCATTTTTTCCATTTCCGTAAGTTTGGTAAAAAATATGAACTTTGCCTTTGATTACCAATACACAAGGAGCACTTATTCCGTTCTTTTCATAATCCTCTTTTGCATTCAAATAACCAACATTCTTCCAGTTAATCAGGTCTTTGCTTTCTGTGATTTCTATTTCCCGTGCATCACTTCCTTTCACCGGCAAAATAGAAGAATACATCAGGTACCTGTCTCCAAGATGGATCACAAATGGATTTTTAGAAAACGGTTTGCCTCGCCGGGTAGAATCAGCATACATCATTTTCTGATGAGCTATTTTGGTTATATTTTGTCCATTAACGGTTAAAAGGGCAACTATTAACAGAGAAACGGATAGTAAACTTTTCCTCACCATATCTAATTTTCTGAAAGGATTATTTTAATTCTATTTTTATCGAAACCTCTTGTTTTTCAGGCAATATAAGAAAATATTTTCCGTTTTCAAGGTTGATTTTTACTTTTCTGTTGCCGGAAATTGTATCTATCCTTCCGGTTGTTCGAAGCTGCACATTCTGCTGAATCCCTGAGAATAAAACTGCCTCTATCTTTTTCCCATTCCAGGAAAGCTTTTTAAGGATAATCTGTCCCCTGAGAGCTGCTCCCTCGATTTTGCCTGCAGGCATGGAATTGGGCCATGCAGGTAAAAACTCGATCCATCCCGGTTGGGAGTCGACCAGCATTCTTAAAATCAGTGCGGGAAGTCCGCCGGAAATATCGGTGTTGAAGATAGCCTTGGGGTTGTGTGTCGATATAAAATTTGGATACCAATAACAGTTGGCCAGCCAGTCGAGAATCTGGCCACAAACGTCAGCTTTGTGCAGGCTTGCTGCAGCAAATCCCTGTTGGACAATTCCGAAGGCCATTTCTCCCGGTGGTCGTCCTTCAATGATCTCTCCATTGTCACCGGAAGGAGTATAATTTGGGATGGCTGCCTTTTCCAATGCAGTGAGTTTTCTTAAAGTCGGCGACATGAACTCCCTGCGACGGATTTCCATGCGGTTTTCCAATGTTATGCCGAAAGCCTTTAACAATTGTGGGTTACCTGCAATTTCAGCAGGAAGGCCATTGAACAAGGCATATAAATGGGAAGCATGCCGGTGGGCATCGTTGTCTTTAAGCAATGGAGTTGACCACTCTTTTACTGCCCCCTGGTCGTTGATGAGGTATTCCGGCATCTTTTTCAGCATTGATTTCCAGCGGATCACATCATCTGCAACATTTCCAAGTATTTGACTGGCAGCAATGCAATTATTCAGCAATTCACGGGCTACGCCAATGTCCATGGCACTATTGATTGCAGCGGATGAATTACTATTGGCAGGCTGGTTTTCAGGAGAATAACTGGGACTAAAAAGCAATTTTCCGTCAGGGCCTTCGATCAGGAAGTCTTCGTAAAATAGGGCTGCCTCCTTCATAAATGGCAGGGCACGTGAACTGAGAAACTCCTTGTCGCCGGTATAAAGGTAATAGTCAAAAAAGAATTGGGACACCCATCCGGCACCAGCAGTCCAGAAAGTCATAGGTCTTTCGGCCTCGAAACAGTTTTTCAGGCAATGATTGCTGGCACGGGAAGGTACATTGATGCCCCGGCAATTGTAGAGCATCTTTGCATTTTCCCTGAATTCTTCCAAATGGTCTTCCATGTAGCTGAAAAATGGCAGCAAACACTCGGCCATATTGGCTGATAAGTTGGCAGATATGGCACTTTGAACATTGCCATTCAACGTAAAATCACCCGACCAGTAAGGGCCGTAAGTTCCACTCCAGATTCCCTGCAAATTCGGAAATAGTTCGCCACTGCTCGAAAGTATATTGTACCGTGCAGCATCGTATTCCTTTTCCAACAGTGCCGGATTCAGGTTTCCGATTCTTGATTTTGCGATCAATTCTTCTGAAGTCAGATTGCGGTCAGAACCACCACCCAAATCGAGACGGGAACGGTTGAATATGGCGCTGTGAATTTTCGCATGCCGCTCCATTAAAGTTTTGTAATCAGAGTTAATTCGCGAAAGAGATTTTTTGAGATTCCCGATTTGAGAATTATTGTAGTCGTTAAGTAGCTCAATTTTAGTAAATACCAGTACTTCATCGGCACCGGATACGGAAATTGAATCACCCTCAGTGACGGTCTTTCCGCCGCGAACCAAAATTCGCGAAACTCCTTCGTATCCCTGTAAACTCCCCTTCCATTGTTTTTTGAAACTGCTGCGATAGGTTAACCATTCCGATTCTGCACCAGTTTTATATTCCTTTATTCCATCCTTCAACATCTTCTCCGGATTCCAGCCACCTGCTCCCTTGGCCGGTTGCCGGGCAAGTTTCAGGGTACAGTCCACAATTCCTTTCTTATTTCCTGTGATCGATAGGACAATAGCATCGTCGGCTCTTGAAACAAAAAGCCGTCGATGAAAAGTGCCCCTTGTATCACTCCAGTTGACAGATGCAACACCCGTTGAGAAATCCACCGAACGGGAATAATCCTTCACTTCTCCAAGAGGCTTCATGATTGCCCGGATATTAAAAGCCGGTATATAAGGGTCAGTCCACCGTTTTTCACCATATCCTTCCGTTTTGGATATCTCCACCACATATTCTGTAGCTCGCTTGTACTGCCCATTGGCAATCATCTGGCGGATTTCAGTAAGGTGAGCCCCCGTATTTACCGGTGTAAGTGGTTCATGCACCGGCATAAACAACCTGGCATGGTTAAGGACAATGGTTTCATCGAGGGGTTGCCCGAAAACCAGAGCCCCATATTTACCATTGCCACTTACAAGTGCATGTTCCCACTGGGTGGCAGGTTTTGAACTAACAAATCCGCGTTCGGGGAAGGAGATGGGTTTTGTATGTTGTGCAAATGCCTGCTGGGAAAATAGTTGAAAGAATAGCCAGGAGATTGATAGTATGAATTTTAGGTCATTTGTCATTTTATCTTGGCAATGGATTCTTTAAATGTCAGTTCTAATTTGTTTTCCGGCTTTTTTGACAAAATTTTAAATCTTAGCCGTGTTAATCGTTTCCCCCACGAAACTTCCACAGTTTTATCGTCGGTGTCGAACTCTTCGATTACAGGCGACAAGGCTTTCGGATCGAATGAGATTTCAATGGATACCGAATCTGTTTTAAGTTGCACAACTCCAGGTTTGATTATCGAAGCTTTACAGCAGGTCAGAAAATTGAGGCAGTTTTCCCCCTTAACTTCCGAAAGTTTGTATTTGTCCTGAATTACCAGGGACTTGCCTCTGTTCAGGGTGTAGGTCCTGTTCCAAAAATCGACTTTGGCTTCCGCAGGATAGGCTTTGGCGATATCCAGTGAAAACTGAAGCTGCTTGTCACTTGAACCGAATACTACAGATTTCGCAGCATATTCCTTTCCGACATGTTGCTCTACCCCGTTGATGGTCGGCACATTGTGGTAATTGGATCGGGTTGGCCAGTAAGTATAGCGCTTGTCTCCGAAAGAGTATTTAGTGTAATACAATTTTCCTGCATCGATCAGGATAGGTTTGTTGTTAAAATGGACAATGCAGTTTCCTACATCGTTGTGGTTGTGACTCTCCTCGTTGTGTCCGCCTTTGGCAACCATGTAGAATCCGTTGCTGGAAGTTTCGCTGTCGCGGCCACCTGCGATCTGGTTATCCGGAAACCAAAAACTCTTCTGCAAAGGCTCCCATGCTGGATAATCATTCAACTTTTTATTCGAAGTGTAGCCTTTTCGTTTGGCCAAAAACGAAGCAAACCCCATCATTTTCGGGTCGTTGCTGTACTCGCCCCATTTGAAGATCAATTCAGGACTGTGTGTATTTTTGGCTGCTGCATCGGCAAAATTTACATAATAATCATCGCCGATATAGGCATTGTAGATATATTTTCCAAGATTATGGATGATCGGCTGGTCGAATATATTGATCTGCCCCCCACTTGCCTGGTAAAACATTTCGAGCGACCAGAAAAGTCTGGCTCCTGCCACACCCCAATAACTTGGTCCCTCGTCACACCATCCGTCGGCTTTCACAAAATTGACATATTTGTCCATCGAGCGCATGGCCTTGTAAGCACCTTTGGCCCGAACATTCGGATCCTTTTCTATTAACAAAATGGTTGACAACACATTGCTGTTAATCCATGGATTCCAATTGTTGACAAATTGATCATTGAACCCAAACCAGCTAAAATCATTTCGGGTGTAATAGGGCACAAGTATTCTGCGATTAATTTCATAGGTAATCCGTTGCGAAATAAGAGGATTGATTGAATCGAATTTCGTTTTCATCAGGTAATGGATGCGAGCCAGTTTTGCACCTTTTTCGGAGGCGAAAAGGTCAATGACTGGTTCTGTTACATCTGGCAGTGATCCGGGCTGTTTTTGCCGGTTCACGTGGGCCGAAATTCCCCAGAAGGATTCTTCACACATCGACCACACCCCATCGACTATTTTATTCAGGAACCGCCCCTTTGCTTCCAGTAATTCAGCCTCTACCAGATTGGCAAGTGCATCTTTGCGTTCATTGTCAATGTTTTGCATCGAATCCCTATTCCCAATGGCATCAAAGGCAAGGAAGGAAGAGGCCGAAATGGCTCGCCAATCATACGCCAATTGTTTTTCGGCTCTTTTAATGATGTCATTTCTTCGCTCTGCGGGAATTTCATTCCAGCGATCCTGCGTTGGATAACCTGGTTCTGAAAACCATTTCGATGGATCCGTCAATACCTTTTTCAGATACTCTTCAGAATATTTGGAAGACATGACATTCCGTTGGGTCTGGCCGTTCAGTGTCAGTATGCCAGCAAGCAGTAATGAAGTCAGTAGTAATCTCATATCGTTATTTGTGTTTGGTCTTCTTTTTGTTTTTTAACGTGACAGGACCTAATTCGTACCCGGATTGATAATCGCTTTGGTCGTAATGGCAGGCTTGACAACCATCATTTTATTGGCTTTGCCGGCATTTTTACCGGCACCTGATCCAGAGATCACCGCAAGCAGCAGAAAAAGCAGTGTTGCTGCACATTTAGTAGCCGATTGTTTCACTTTTGTCCGAAGTAGGATTTTACAATTGTTGTTACCAGCTCTTTGTTTTGCTCCTTGTTGGCTTTTTCCAGCATATCCATGAAAAGATAGAATTTGAGCCAATAGCCAAAACTGTACTGTTGCCGGGTGGATTTTGGGCTCTTCAGCAAGGCGTACCATTGGGTATTGATTCCTTGTTTTTCTGCCAGCAGCAAAAATGAAAGGGCATTTTTCCAGGTTTTTTCAGAGACTGATTTATCCAGTTTGTTGAAATCGGCATACTTCATGGTGTTTATTTTGATCACTTCCGACGCATCGCTGATGCCCAATTCTTTCAGTGAAAAAGTGAAATCATCCTTTTTATCACCGTCCAGATCAAAGCTGATGGTATCGAAAAAACCATTCTTGTCGGTGTCCTTGTAACTTATCAATGGAAATATTTTGGGATCGACAGGAGTTCTGACTGGTCCGTATCCATCATACAATCCGCCCATTCCCTGGTAGTAGAATGCATTTTGATCGACCCGCCAGTAGCCGGTTTCTGCTCCAAACAGGTGAATTTTGCCATCCAGCGGACTAACATACAAGTTCCCATTTCCTGAGTTATCCAAATCCCATTCTCCACGGTCGCCAACAGGATCCGACTGGGGATTGTCGTCCAGTCCGCCTTTTCTTGCACCAATGGTATAGGGTTCTTTGGGATCGAGCAACTCAACTCTTTCCCAGCGTTCGCAGTCATCATCCTCATCGTAAACCAGCCATGCTTCATTCCATTTTCCGCGATTAAACACCAGGTCGAGGGCTTTCTCGTGTTCGGGATAGATGAATTCATTTAGTTGGCGGATACGAGGATCCATAAAATACTGATCTGCAGCCGGTAATCCGCGAAGATTATTGAATGGATGAACCTGATCCATGTAATCAAAACCGCCACCGCGCTGCGTGATGGTCATGTCGAAATCAAATGGATTGCCCTGCGAATTGTCGTTGTCGAGGTCGTAAGCCATAGTGACATAATCGATTTTACCTGTGAGGTTGGTCAAATATTTGTCACCCGGCTTGCCATAGGTTGGTCGGTCAAGGAAACGGATGGCGGATTCAGTCAAACCATCCTTGTCGATGTCGTAGAACAAAAATGGATTCTCCCAGTTTAGTCGCAAGTCGTTGATATTTTGAGGAGAAGCATGAATTTTTAAAAAGAGTGTCTGACCGGAATAGTCTTCAAAAAAATCAGATTTACCATCGTGGATCCAGCAACGAACCTGAAAAGTGTTCCAGTCGATGTAGTTGAGGATGTTGTCTTTGTCCAGATCCATGCTAATCATGAAATGACCCGGTCCCCAGGGTTTATCCTTGTCTTTTTCGGAGGCAAATTCAGAGAAAATTTGAATGTCTGCCTTTCCATCGTTGTTCGTGTCTACCCAGTCGATTATGGTATCTGAATGGCTGCCATACTTTCCGTCTTTGTTGACATCCACCATCAGACAATCATTGTCCGTATCACCCTCCGTATCGGATGTTTTCATGTCATCGTCATCATCGATCCACTGAACAGGGAAACCGTTAGAAGAGGTATACTTCATAACATCCGGGTCACCGTCGTTGTCAAGATCAATAAATTCCGGTTTATTTCCCGGCATAGGTTGCAGGGGACGGTAAATGTTGAGCAATGTTTTGTTGTTCCATGGCTGAATGGGTTGTGCTTTTGATTGCACAGCGAAAGTTAAAAAGAGGATAATAATAAAAAACAAAAAAAATGATTTCATAATGTTATGGTTTGTTCTCTAAATTTGAATACAAAGAGTAGATAAAATTCATGAATTTTATCTACAACCCCCTGCCACATTTTTGGTAGATAAAATTCATGAATTTTATCTACAATCCCCTGCCACAATTACCGTCATCAATACCACAATCCTTCCCCGTCGTCATTGCACTTGCTACCATTTTCGCTATTGAATGTGTCATCTTGCCATTTGGCTGGATTGTAGATGATATATTGTTGAATTCGATCATGTTCGTGGTCGTTACGAATAACATGGTCGTAATAATCGTGTTGCCATGTTTCCCGGCCAGGTGTTTTCCGCAACAGATTGATTTGTTTGGATGTCAGCGTTTTGAATTTGCCTTCTAACAGGGGGATTAACATTTTACGGCGTATGCGTCGGTATTGTTTGATGTCGATATCTGTTGGATGTTGTGACGACGAAATTGGCAAAAATGGTGCAGGGGGTTGTAGAGAAAATTCATGAATTTTCTCTACGTCGCCATCATGAATTTTCTCTACGTCGCCATCATGAATTTTCTCTACGTCGCCATCGTCAATTGCGCCCAAAATAATAATGCAATGCACGTGGTTTGGCATGATGACCCATTCGTCAACCGTGGCGCGTTTGTTATAGGTGCCCATTTGGATAAATTCATTTCTGACAATTTCACCATATTCAGATAAATACATTTTTCCATCGATTATTTTGCCTAAAATTGCCTCACGATCACTAATGCACATGGTGATGAAATATCCTCCCTGAGCAGAATAATCCCAATTTTGCCAACGGTTGGGTTCGATGCGGTATTTGTTGTGATAAATCAATTGAGTCCTTCGTGGTTGTTATTTTTATTTGCCTGACAGTCTAACCTTCATTGTTTCAGTGCCGTTTTTTACCGTCCAAGCCGGCAAACGAATTTCAATTCGTTTTAACCCATCAATCTTTCTGTCCAGATAGAAAGGTGGCGGATCAAGGGATATGACTGAAACGTTCAATTCAGGATGATCAAGATTGTCCAGCTTCAGCTCTTTGCCATTCTGGCGAAGGATTGCCCCGCCTTTAACAACTTCAACATCGGCTGTGGTTATCAATTGCCAAACGATACTTTGAGTGGACTTGCTAAGGCTAAAATTATCTTCAATCAGGATGGAACGGTTGTTTTCTTTGAGGAATCGTCTTGAAGCAGATTTCATATTGTCGCCGAAAACGGCTTTCATGTCAAAAGTTGCTTCCGGCTTAGCACCATCCTTGAACTCTTTCAAGGATGCAAATCCGTTGTTCACAAAAAGGGCATTGTTGACCGTGATTGTGCTATGGTTGAAATTATTCTTTGTGAGCAGGATCCAGCGCTGGCAATCCTGACAATTACCCCAAAGGTCGAAACCGGCCTGTTCCACTTCATTGTAGGATTGATTTCCCGGATCAATGACCCAGCGCACTCCATCAAGCTCGAATACGAATGATCCTGCGTCCATGTTCCCATGACTCGTGGTTCCTTTTCCACCTTTTCCTCCGAAATAATAGCCTCCCGGGTCATTCTCTCCTCCGGTAAAAATGACGATTGGGTTTGGTCCGTCGCCCTTCCAGGCAGTGGGTATCTTCGCATCTTCCTTTTGTTTGTATTGGGCAATCCAGACCAGGGCAGCACCCGAAATTCTGGACAATTCGCCAAGATCAGACGTCGGTGCCAGAAAGCGTTCTCTTTCAAAGAATGCCTTGTTACCGGTTTTCATAGCGAACCAGGCTAAAGTAACATCTCCTCCGTCACTTCTTTTGTCACCACAATCGGCATAGTTATAGTACCAGCCGGAAGGTGCATTCATCAACACCCTGAACATTGCACTTTTTTTGAATGCCGGATAGTTGGCTAGGCCGAAATCAGTTCCGAATGCACTTTCCAGCATGGCTGATGTGACCACAGAAAAACTGGTTCCGTATCCCCAATAGGTTGATCCTTCTGGATAAACGCCATCCGGAGCATATTCCTGTAAAGCATATGGCATTCCATCAAGTGAACGCTTGATGGTTTTTGCAGCCAGCTCAGGGTCCTTTTCGGCGATTGCAATGGAGGCAGCAATCATTCCGCCGTTGCAAACCTGGTTCCAGTTGTTGGTTCCTTTGATCCATCCTGTATTTCCCTTGGCATTGTAGCTGGGTTTAATACCTTTCTCAATCAAGGAAGTCAAAGCCAGATTGATGGTCGATTTCGGAAGTTTACCTGCCGTCCAGTCGAGCGCCAGGGCTACCGCCATTGACATCTCGGCAACATCCAGGTAATGGGAAGGATTCCAGTCGGAGAAATTGCAAACGGCCACCATCTCTTCATTGATTCGCTTCAGAATTTTACTGCTTTTTTCGATTCTGTAAACCATTCCAAGCATATTGATGCGGTAGAGCATTTCGCGGGAAACGCCAAGCAATCGTCTGCCTTGAAGCTTCCGCTCGAGCAAAGGTTTTGTCTGAATTTTTTGCGCATTAAGCTGTATGGCTTTGTATAAGTTCTTCACAACCGAATCGCTTTTTAATTTTTCAAGCAACACTTTTTCAATGTTACTGTTCAGAACCAAGCGGGGGAGTGATTTGTGCAAATTTTTCTTCAGATACTGAACTGACATTGGATTTTCAAGTTTCGTCATCTCCTGCTCCTGTGAGAAGGGGTGGTTCGGGTTGGCTTTTGCACTGGCAAACGTGAAGACCACCATAGACAAAATAATGGTAAAAGAATTGAATCTGATTTTCATCTGTTTATAATTGTTTTTTAATTGTCAGATGGAATAGCCACGAGGTTATAATCATCTCAATTGGTGATTTGCAAATCATGGCGATTTCATGTTTTTATAGTTTAGTTTTTATTTGCCACATGGAATACCCACCTGTATTTTGAATTTATTGGGGATATAGCCTCATGGGATTACATAATTCTATTTTAAAGTTTATAACCAATTGTTTTAATCTGTCCTTTTTCTTCGATCTCTATTTGCAGATCATTTGAGGCAATTTCCGGTTGACCAATTATCCTGATCTTAATATCAGGTTGCATTTTTTCGAAAGGTGCAACAAGGGTCACGAACCTAACTCCTGATTGCGGAGCTGTTTTATTGATTCTGTAGTAAAAGGCAGGACGAGGTTCTTTTATGGTATATCGGAAGGAGACTTGTCCTTCTTCTTGTTCCATTTCTATACCACGTTGTGGCTGTGCCTGCACCAGAACATTCCATCCTTCCAGGAAGCCGGATGAGGCACTTAATTTTTCGCGGTTAAATGCAGCGTCACAGGGGGCAAGCTGAAAATGAAGGTCTATTTGCCCGTCCCCATTTCCATATGCTTCATCGACGAGTATGAAATATCTTTTATCGATGAAGAAAACTGCGCGCCGGTGTGTCAGACTTTCGTAGCTTTTATTTTCAACGACCATCACATCGTTCTTTGTACCCGGATTCCACACCAATAGCTTTGGAGCATATTTTGAATTTTCACCATTGAGTGTGAGGGTCTGATGTACTTTTGTCTGCCTGAACCATCTCCGGTTTTCGGGGTCACCGCTGTATATAAAACTACCTGCATCCGGCATCAGATTTCTGCCTCCGGCGGAAAGTTCAAAAGTCCCGTTATCGGGCTGACAGTGGCCACCTCCATCCGGTCCACATTTCAAAACCAGGCAAACAGCATCCTTTGCCCATGAGCTGCGCATCGAATAGAGTCCGCTTTGCGGCAGAGCCCATGCCGTGGAATCGGGTTGAGTACCTTGCTGACCGCTGGTGGCCAGGAACAAAAAGTCTTTGCGGCCAAAACGACCGGCCCATTCTTTGTATTTCCTTTCGTGCTGACCTGGTTTTCCGGCCCACGCGTCGCCAAACTGCGCATTGGTACCGTCCGGATGACATAGTTTCAACGGGACCTCACACATCTTCTCCACTTGTTTTACATAAGATGGCGGAAAAAGGTCGGTTTTTCCGTTCATTTTTGCCAGGTCGTAGGTGCGTAAAAACCAGTCGATGCATCCAAGGTGATAACCCATGGCCAGCTCTCTTTGGTGCCCGTCCGGATATACCTGAAGATCAATTTCGTTGTTTAGTCGCCGTATCGCCTCCGCCTGCCATTTTCCTGATTCTTTAAATTCAGGGAAGGTTATAGCGATAAAAGCCAGGCCTTCAGCCTCCATCAAGCCCCAGTTGCTTTTGGAGCTGTACTTGCTCATTAAATGTTCGGCATGATCGTGGCAACTGTTTAGAAATGCCACCAAAACCGCAGGTGAAAAATTTGGAGAATCAATGAAATACTGAAATAGTCCCGTCCACCGGTATCCCCTTATCCCGGCTTCAATGGAACGCCAGGCATAGTTGTGCTCTTTGTTATTTGGGTTTTTCAGGGTCCAGTCGACGAGCTGATTGCACCATTCTTTGGCATATTTTTCATCACCGGTGTGCCAGTATGCCATCGCCAAGGTATCCCAGAAATACATGCGGTTGAGTTGCCAAACCCATTCATTGTCGGGAACAGGCCTCGTCCCCCAGTCGATGTCGTCACCGCAAAAGTAGGGTGGATAGGCAGATTGTCCGATGAATATGTGCTTCAGTGCGTTGTTGGCGGTATGTAATTCATTTGCTGAAGCCGCATTCCCAATTCCTTCAGCCTTCTTATTTTTATCGACCGGATGTTTTACGAGAGCACGAGATCTGTAATATTTCAACAACTCACGGATGGCCTCCCCTTGGTTGTTGAGCTGCTTTTTTACCTGCTTAAGGGCTTCTGAAGTTAGATCAATGTTGGATAGCAGTTTTTCTTCCTTGTCCTGAGAAGTTGTTTCAATGGCCCGCACTCCTTGCGGTTGAAGGCAAAGCAAACAAATCAACAGGAAGATAAAAAATACAGATTCACTGAATGCTCTCATTTTTTAGCAGGTATGATTGTTCTTCATTCCGCATGAAACAGTGTATTACAAACAGAAAATTTTCCCTGGATGACCCGAGAAATTGAAATAGTGTTGGCGTATAAAGAAAGAGACTACAAATAAGCTTTTGTGCTTAATTGTAGTCTCTATTATTGAATTTAGAAAATAGCAGGTGTGTATGTTTCCATCACAACCGCCCTGTCTCTTGCTACCAGGGTTTCTGTTGCTTCATAAGAAAAAGTAGTGCTTGAAACTTTGTAATTCAAGGTTATTCCGTCTCTTTGTTTTTCACCCCAGATATACTTCTTTGGCAGGAAATCTCCTGTACCTGAAATGGTATAGGGAGATCCTGCAGGAGCAGAAACCGTACATTTGGTTCCGTTGAAGGTGAGTAAAAGATCGATCACACCAGTCATTTTAGTTGAGCGGAAAAAGCTACTCAGCGAAACCTGATAGCGACCGGTGGTATTTAGTTTAGCAACACTGTTTTGCTCAACATAGGTGGTACTGTAAGTGGTGGTTTCCACTTCTGCACCTGTCGCATCTTTCACTTTGTTCGATCCATAGTGAAAATAATTACCATGATATTCGTTGATGTATTTTACCGCGAACATGGTGAAATTCTTTGGTGCGATATTCCATTGTGAAGCTATCCGAGGATCAGGGTTACTATTCGTGGAACTGCCTGAAAGGATAGAATCGACATTCGCGGAGCTATTGATCCTGATAGGTACCACGTAGGTGTTCTTGATGGCCAGTGGATCTGCGAAAAAAGCATCAGTCAGTTGCACCTCTATGCCACCATTCATCTTCCCGGCAGGAATAACGATCTGACTGGATGAACTTAAAGTGTAATAATTGCTGGGTAAAGCCTTGATCTGATCACCTCCTGCTTTAAACAAGATATTGTTGCACAGATTGTTGTCAACAGCAATCGTAAATGTTCGATCCATTGTGTTATCGTAAACGCCGCCCATGGCAACCGAAACAACGAATTTGTGGGCATTGTCGTTGGCATTGTCATAGATGTAATCACCCAGCACCAGGGTTCTAACCGGAAATTGGTATGGAAAGTACCCGGTTGTGTAGTTGAAGTCCGGGTGTTTGATGTCGAAGTTCTGACACGAGATCAACCCGGCAAACATTGTAAGAATTAAAAATATCTTTTTCATATATATTCCTTTTTTTACTTGGATATTAATTATTTCCAACCTTTGTTTTGTTCAAGATTGAACTTCAGTACCTCTTTGTCCGGAATAGGTCCGTAGTGCATGTAATTGTTGTTGTATGCACGGTTTTCAACAGTAAAGTAGGTAAAAGTGGCCCCGTCAATCTTGACACCCATTGCAGGTACGGCAAGATCTTCTTTCCACCTGCGCAGGTCCCAAAAACGGGATCCTTCGAAGCAAAGTTCAATTCTTCTTTCGTTGCGGATCAATGTACGCATTTGTTCCTTGCTGGTAACCGAGAGGAGATAGTTGTCAGGTTGTGTAATACCAGCGCGTTTGCGAATGGCTGCAATCACATCTTTGGCTGAGTAGGCATTCGGTCCCATACCCAGTGGTCCCCAGGCTTCATTGGCTGCTTCGGCATAATTCAGATAGAGCTCTGTATTGCGGATGTGGGTCTGGAAATGCTGCTGACTAGAGAGGGATGCCGGATTGGCATTTACCTCTTCGCGCAACAATTTTCTCAGGTAATACCCTGTTCTTGTGGAGGTCTGAATTGCATCAACTGAATTGTCGCCACCGCCTACGCCAGTATTGATGACGGTACTTTTCATGGAGCTGCCACTGGTTACAATGTACAATGCCAGACGGGGATCCCTGCCGGTGTAAGGTTTGGTTGGATCGTATTTCGCATTGGTCAAATCAGTGATTGGGTAACCGTTGGCCATTGGGAAAGCGTCAACAAGGTTTTGTGTTGGATTTGTCCGGCCAGTACCGAAAAGTGAAGGAGGAAAATTAGCTCTTTCACGAACATTGTCAGAATATACAGGACGTCTCCAAAGGATTTCCTTCAGGTCCTTTTTGTCTCCACTGGTCAGGTTGGCCTCTGTCACTTGTGCGGAGAGATAAAAAATATGGCCTTTGGGATCTAATCCGGCAACACCTCCTAAACCATTTATCACTTCAGCCGAATAATTGGCGGCGTTTTGCCACAAAGTCTGGTCGTTGGTTGTATTGAAGGAGGGACTGGCTGCCAGCAATGCAAGCCGTGACCGCAGGGCCAAGGTAATACGTGCGCTCACTCGTTGTTGCGAGAAATCTCCGTTCACTGTATTGTAATTGTTGATGTCTGTCACCTCACTATAGCCGGCAGGGAGTGCAGAAAGAGAGGCAATACTTCCATAGTCCATAGGGAGGTACTTTAGCGCTTCAGTAAAGTCGGCATAGGCACTGTTGACACATTCGGTAAAATTTGCCCTTGGCTTGGAGAAATCCGCCACATTTTTGAGGAATTCATTGTAGATAGGGGTACCCAACATGGCACTGGTTCCCGGACCAGCATGGTTTCTAAGCAGGTAATATTTAAACATGCCTCTCAATGCATACGCCTCGCCTTTCAATCGCTTGATGAAGAGGGCATTTTGCTGGAGATTGGTTGGCTTCCATGGAATACTGTCAACTATTCCCAGAAACTCGTTGATGTAGAGTATGGCCCTGTTTCCATTGTCCCATAGGTTTTGAGGATCGTACAAGGCCGACCATTCTCCTTTGGCCATCCTGGAAAATGAATTCAGTTTGTCGTTCGAAACGGCATCATCAGTTGCTACTTCATCCCACCTGTAATCGTTGGTAGGAATATAGGTAAAGGCCCTGATCAATAATCCTTCAGCATAGGTTGGTTCAACGAATACCCTGTCGAAGGTGCTGTGGTTGTCATCTTTCGGATCCAGGAGATCGCAGGAAGCGAAGATGATGGTCGAAACCAGCAGCAAGGAAGCTATTTTATGGATTTTCATATTTTAACTGTTTAAAATTAATTAAAAGTTAGCTTTGATACCTGCAGAGAAAGTGCGGTAGTATGGTTCACCACCTGTATTAAGTTCCCTGACCTTCAGGTTTTTTGCAAACTGGAATACATCTGATGCATCAACATAGAGATTGAGGTTCTTCATCAACAACGATTTAGTGAATTTTTCAGGCATTTTCCAGGTAAGCTGAATTTTGCGAATTTGGAAATAATCGTTGTTGTACAACCAGAAACTAGATCTTTGGAAGTTGTTGTTGTTGGTCGAAGTAGATAGTCTAGGAAAGGTTGCCGTAGTGGCAGTTGCCGGAGTCCAGGCATCCAGAACAACATCTGAGTATTTATTGTTTCCGTCTACCCAATAGTAATTTCCTTCATAAAAATTGTCGACACCGGTACGACCCTCGCCCAAAACAAACAATGTAACTGCCTTGAAGGTAATTTTCAGTTGCAAACCTCCGGAAAATGGTGCCTGGTAGCGTCTCAGGTAGATTTGATCATTGGCATCAATGACATCGTCGCCATTTTGATCCTTGTACTTAATGTCACCAGGTTTTACGGTACCAAATGTCTGCAATGGGCTGCCATCTATTTCTCCCTGATTCTGGAAAAGTCCAAGGGACTCCAGACCAAAAGTTGCATCCACAGGTTGTCCCTCGCGATATTGGTAAGAATTGTTGTAGATCTCATCCACCTTGGTTCTTTTGGAGGTGACATAAAGGACATTGGCACCAACGAAGAAATTCCAGTTGTTCACTGTTTTGTTGAAATTTAAGCCAAATTCAACTCCATTGTACTTTTCGGCTCCAAAATTCTGGTAGGGAGTGAAATCGGTATAGAAACTTGGATAGGTACTGGTTGGGCGTGTAACCAGGTCGCTGTAAGCATCGTAGAATACATTGACCTCTGCACCCAATACTTTATTGAAAAAGAGACCTTCCAACCCCAGGTTGACGCTTTTGCGTTTGGCAAAACCTAAATTGGAATTATCACTCCAACTGGAGGCGACACCACCACGACTCCTCAATCCCTCATTCCAGGCATAGGATCCTGAACCTCCGTAACGGTTGTCGTAATAATAGAATCCTCCGATAGGCAGATCCGAATTTAAAATACCCCCTGATACTTTCAATTTCAGAAAATCAATGTTGCTTGCAGATGACATAAAGTCTTCCTCACTCATCATCCATGCCAAACCCAAAGTGGGAGAGAAGCCTCCCTTGTTGCCAACGGGCAGTTTAACTGAATTGATGTAGGCTGCACTGAAATCGACCATGTATTTTTTATTGTAGGTATAAGTACCCTGAAGGCCAAGATGTGCATGACGCATACCCTGGAAATCACCCTGCTCTTTCAACGTACTTCCATAGCCCACAAGTGATCCTGTGAAGTGGTGTACATCTTCGAATACCCTGTCATAGCTGAGCAATCCGTAAAAACCAAATCTGCGGTTGAAACTGGTACCACCCACTGTCTGTGTTCCGGGACGTGCATCAGTTCCATACTGTTTCATACTTGCGATATTGTCTTGAGTCGCAGCCCAAACCGGTTCGTAAACAGAATATTGGTTGGCCACCGTTTGAGAGTAATAGGTATAATAGTCAAAACTTACATTGGTATGAAAGGACAATCCCTGCGTGATGGAGGCCAGATCGAAATCTACCCGGTTGTTGAAGGAGAATTTACGGTAGATGTTTTCATTGACTCCTCCGGCATAACTGTCCGCAATCGGATTGGTTTGAAACGTTGTATTGCCTCCCAAAAGGTATTTGCCATCTACATCATTTTTCCTGCCTACCAACATTGGATCCTTGGGATCTATCAACTCTATGGGTAGCAGCGGAGTAAACTCGTATGGGCGGTTGTTTAAAGCTCCTGTCCAAAAACTACCTCGCTGACTCTTGTTGTTTCCAAAAATGGAGGATCCGTCGATAGAGGTCTTGATCCAACTGTTGATCTTCAAATCCACATTTCCGCGGACACTGAAAATGTTGTTTCTGGCATTGGCAGCCTCTCCAAAACCAAGAATACTACCGGCAGAATACCAACCAACATTGGCATAGAATTTGGCCACATCATTGCCTCCTGAGAATTCTCCCATTAAATCAAAATAACTCTTGGAGGATTTCAGGTATTCATCAGAATAATAATCAACATCAGGATAGCGGTACTTGTTGCCTGTTCTGTATTTCTCGATGGTGGTGTCAGCAAATTGTGCTGTCTGTCCGTCATTCAGCCGTGCCTGGTTGTAATTGGTCATGTAATCTGCCGAATTTAAAAAATTTGGCATTGCCCTGGGTGTCGATACCCCGTAGTTGACAGAGAAATCGGATCTCTTCTTAAAAGCTTCACCACGCCGGGTGGTTATCAGTATCACTCCATTGACAGCTGCACTTCCATATAAAACAGCAGCATTGGCATCTTTCAGTACAGTGATGCTTTCAATTTCTGCCAGGCGAAGGCCTGAAATATCGCGGGGCAAACCATCTACGATAAAAAGGGTATTTCCCGAGCTTAATCCGCTACCGGTTAAATCCGCTACGTTGATCCCGATGCCAAGGCCTCTTATGTTGTTGCTTCCCAACAAACCAAGGGTACGGGCGGTTAATACATCATCCGAATAAATGGAATTGTCATAGGTATTCACATCATCCGTCTTAATAGTACTGACGGCACCCACCATATCGCCCTTGTGTATTTTGCGAAAAGCTACATTGACAGTACTCTCTTCATCGTACAAAAATGTGCTGGACTTCAATTCAATCTTTGTTTTCAATTTTCCCTCCGTGGGGGTCAGTGTAACACGTTCAAATCCTTTTGCTTCCACCACCAATTTTGCATCTGTTTCCATCGAAATGGTGAACTTGCCCTGTACATCGGTCTTGGCATAACTATCTCCACCAAATATTTCCGCGTTTGCAATTGGTTTACCCGCATCGTCAGTTACAACGGATGTAACGGTTATCAACTTTTCCTTTTGTGCAAGAACATTACCCGGAACGGCAAACATTACTACACTTAGGAAAGCCAACAGTATATAATATTTTTTCTTCATTTGTTAAAGTTTTAAAATTTCTATTTGAAGTTTACCATCCGGGATTTTGTGGAAAACCCTCGTATAATTTCGTGAATTTAACCTGTATGGGCAACCAGTTGTGCTTCTTTTCAGCCACCCTTTTGACAACCAGTCTTTCTACAAGGTTGATAGGTTTGCCATTGGAACCCCTGTCGAAATCGATGGCAGTCTTATCCAGGTAGCGGGCATCATTGTTCCTGTTCCAGCGACGCAAATCGCAGAAGCGTGAACCTTCGAAGGCCAATTCTACAGCCCTTTCCCTTACAATCTCCTCAAAGAAAACGTTGTTGTTGGCAGTGTAGGTGGCAGTAATATTTGGTAATTGAGCCCTGGTTCTAACTACATTCATGGCTTGCTCTGCAGTCAGGCTGTAATTTCCTGAGGTGCTTTTTGGTGTACCGTTGGCGCTGAAAACAACAGCCTCAGCATACATCAGGTAAATATCAGCCAGTCGAAGGTAGGGAACATAAGCCATCAGTGAACCTGCTACAGAAAGGGAATAATTGGGACCAATTCCGCTGAATTTTTTCTGGTAATAACCTGTTACACTCGGTGGATTAATCTGTGACCGGTGACGTCCGCCGTTGTAAAGTTGAGAGATCTGATCCAGACCTGCTGTCGACCACCACTTTTCGTTGTCAATGGCGATATCCTTGTAAAAACGTGGTTCACGGCCGGTCCAAGGATCAGTGGCCTTGTACCCTGAAGCTGGATCTGAGATAGGCAATCCATTGGCCATTGCATAATTTTTGGTGAAATTGTGGGCCGGAACATCTGCGTTGGAACCGCTGTTCAATCCGAAAGAGGATGGACTAATTGCGCCAAGGGTTGAATTTCTAACCCTGGTTCTGTCGTAGATGGTCGGCATCATGATGCTTTCAGTGCCGCCAGGCCTCAGGTTATTCAACTTTACAAAATTGTCAGTCCAGGTAGCCCAAGTCTGCATTTTGTAGGTTCCCGTCTGGTCAGCAAGGGTGAGCAATTCACCAAAAGCCTTTGCAGCCTGACCAGCCAGCTCTGCATTGTAAGTGCTGGTGCCTTTTGCCTCTTCGTTGATCATCGGGCTGGCAGCGTAGAGTAGCGCCTTGCCAAGATATCCCAGTGCGTGGAATTTGTTGATCCTGTCGCGGTTGTGGCCTAGTGTTCTCTGGCCAATCACTGATTGATCCCAATGGTTGGGTAACAAATCTGCGGCTGCTCTAAAATCCAATGCCATCTTTTTGGCAGATTCCTGGAAATTAAGCCTGTTGAATTCTTTGGTTACCAGACTTTCGTTAGGGTCAAGTACGCGTGTTACATAAGGCATTCCTCCCCAGTAGCGGCAAATCTCAAAGTAAAACCAACCTCTGAAAAATAGTGCCTGCCCTTTGATGAATTTTTTCTCTTCTTCTGTACCCCCGAATAAACCCTCTTCGTCAATCTTCTGGATGGCAAGATTGGCTTTGGCAATTGCGTACCAGGCATATTCCCAGACCCTTCTGTCCCTGGCAGTGTTACTTGCCAGGTTGCCGGGTGTAGGAGTTGCCCCAAAGAAATAGGCCTCATTGCCCCAATAGTTTCCATTGTCGAAATTGTAGGGGTAGTTGTTCAGTGTCTCATCGGCAAAGAGGTACTTGTTCCAGGCTCCGCCTTTGTCGGGATCCATGATACAGTTGTACATCTCTTCCACAAAACCCTGGAAACTGGTGAAGTTTCCATAGACATCCTTTTCAGTGATACTGGCCTCAGGAGCCTTGTTAAGGTAATCTTCACAGGCTGTTGAACCTAACATAAGCATCAGGAAAATGAGGCCGGAGTATATGTAATGATTTATCTTTTTCATTTTCTTTAAGTGTTAAAAAGTTATTTCAATTCCTAAGTTGATCTTCTTAACCGTAGGATAGGCCCCTTCCGTGGCATTACCCCCTGAATAGGTCTGTTCCCGGTCATCGGGTAAGTTAGACCAGAAGAAGAGATTGTTTCCGTTCAGAAATAATCTCAGGTTTGAAAGACCTGCGGCTTTTGCCCAACGTTGCTCATTGAAAGAGTACGAAACCTCCAGCGTTTTCAAACGAAGGTAGGAAGCATCGTATTGGAAATAGTCTCCAACATTTTCGGCCTGTGTTTTCCATCTTGGGAGGAATGAACTGGCATTCTGATTGTCTTTCGACCAATAATCGGCTACGTGACCATACAAAATATCAGTGTCATACTTATAATTATCGAAAGTGACAAAGCGGTTGGCATTGTTTACACCATAGAACTGGATCATAACATTAAGACCCTTGTAACTGGCTCCCAGAGAAAGACTGGCAGTGTTTTGTGGAACCTCTGAATATCCTATCGGCGGTGTATCTTCACTGCTCTTGATAATTCCGTCTGCGTTGAAGTCAAGCAGATCGTAATATCCCGGCAATTTCTGCAAATCGTTGTTTTCGGTTGGGATACTGGCATAGATTTCGTCCCAGTTGTTGTAGAATCCGGTTGACATCAGACTCCGCTGCTGCCCGATCGGAAAGCCTTTTGCTTTCAAATACTCAAACTGCAATGGCGGGTCGTCCCGTTCGATGATCTCATTTTGATTGTGGGAAATGGACAGATTGGCCCAGGTACTTACGTTGTTGTTGATTTTCTTGTTGAAGCCCAACTCAATTTCGATACCTTTGGATTTTACCTGGCCCAAATTGGCACTTGGAGGAGTCTGTCCGAAGAAGGAGGGTATATTTCTTTGGGAACCAGACAACAGAATATCTGTTCTGTCTTCGGTATACATATCTATATCCAACGTGAACAAGTTCTTCCAGAATCCCATCTCGAATCCCAGATTCGCCTTTAAAGCTGTCTCCCATTGGATATCAGGATTTCCGATTACCGACTGTCTGTACATCGTATAAGGGCTTACTACATTCGTGATTTCATTTAAGCCGGCCTTTCCACTGTAGGCAAATTGGGAGTCGTACAACCAGCGGCTGCCGCTCACCTTGTCGTCTCCGACTTTACCCATACTATACCTTACCTTAAATTTATTCATAAAGTCGATCTTGTAGAATTTCTCACTGGAGAGAACCCAACCCAGGGCGACGGAGGGAAAGAAGTCGAAACGGTAGCCCGGACCAAATTGTTCAGATCCGTTGTAGGCCCCGTTAACCTCCAGCATATACTTTGATTTGTAATCGTAGGTGGTACGGAATACCCAGTCCTCACGGAAGTTTTTAAACATACTGCCTGAAGCATACTCTTCACGTTTGAACAAGCCCATTCCGGTTACTTTATGTGAACCAAAAGTACGATCGTAATTCATTTGGAACTGGTACATCAATCTCCGGTCGACAGGAATACCACTGCCAAAATTCTGGCCGCTACCCACCGTTTCTTCATTGATGGTCCATGGTCTGATTACCCAGCTATATTCTTCATCACTGATGGGAAGAAAAACGGTGTATTCATTTGGATTCTGTGTAGGACCGGTATACTTCATCGGATAAATTTGTGTATACCTGATATTGGTCGCAGCCTCATTGGCACGACCGTGATTGTTCACATCGTAAATACCACCTTCCGAACGGATGCTGTTGTCATAGAAGAGGGAACCCTTTGCATTCAATCCTTTGGTAATAAAGGAGAGATCCTGTTCCAAATTGAAGTCGGAGTTCAATTGAGTGGTTCGTGTTTGCCGGATACCAACGTTGTAAACGATGGCCAATGGGTTAACGGTATTGTTACCACCTTCCTGGTAAGCGCCCCAGCGACCATCCTCGTACATCGGGAGGAAGAGGTTGGGAGCCAGACCGTATGTGGCGTTCCACATCCAGGCATCAGCCCTGCTGGTACTGCCTTCGTTGTTGTAGTTGGTATTTTTCTGGCTGTAATATCCGGCCAAACTAATTTTAAACTTGGTCGTATTGGTTAGCTTGATGTCGATGTTGCTCCGGAAGTTGAAACGATCGTAATTGTAGTTCGGATCATAATTCTTGCCATTGCTGTAATCTGCAAACATGTCACCTTCGTGCAGGTAGGCCAGCGAACCAAAATATTGTACGGCATTGCCTCCACCCTGTGCACTCATGGTCATCCTGTGTGCCATGGCCATCGATTTGAACATCTCATCCTCCCAGTTCACATTCGGGTAGATCCTTGCATATTCGGCAGTCTGAGGCATCTTGTACCGGTTTATAATCTCATTAGGCACATAGGCATTCCAGGATTGCTGGTTTAAGACCCCTTCCCGTTCAATGATCTCGTTTTTTGCCATCATGGCTGCGTAGGAATCCAGTTTTTCAGGCTGTTTGGACAACATGGAGCCGGTTGCCGTGTAGCTGAAATTGAGCGTTGTTTTACCGACCGATCCGCGTTTGGTGGTGATAAGAATGACCCCATTGGCACCTTTTACCCCGAATACGGCAGTGGCAGATGCATCTTTGAGGACAGAGATGCTGGCAACCTCGTTGACGTCGATGTTGTTCATGCTTCTTTCAACGCCGTCCACCAGAACCAACGGCTGACCTCCATTCCAGGTGTTCTGTCCGCGGATGAAAATATTGGAGGCACTTTCACCGGTTAAAACGCCACCGGGTTCCCCTGAAGTAGTTAGTACCACTACACCGGGAACCTGACCGGTCAATGCCTGTCTAAGGTCGGAGGTATTCCCGGCCCGTTTTAGTTCTTCGTTGGTTACTTTGGCAACAGATCCTACGACTGTCTCTTTCTTTTGTGATCCATAACCAACTATCACCACTTCATCGATCTTAATTCTGCTCTCTGCCAGCATTACGTTGTAGACATTGCCGTTGCCAATAGAGATTTCTTGAGGGTCAAGTCCGACAAAGGTGATTACCAGGGTTTTGGCAGTGGTTGGAATCTCTAAAGTGAATTTCCCGTCAAAATTTGTTACAGTTCCTATTGTTGTTCCCTTCACAACAATCGAGGCACCGGGGATTGAAAGTTTATCTTCGCCGGTAATAGTACCTGAAATAGTCCTTTTTTGTGCAAAAGCACTTAGCTGGGAGAGTACAAGTATCCCAACTATAAAAAAGGTTACTAAGAATCGAAAATGATTCTTTAAGAAAAATTTTTGCGGAGCATCATTTTTCATACTTATCCATTTAATTGATTTTCATTATACATTCGGTCATAATCCTTTTGTTTGTTGTTGCAACGGATGGTGCACTCATCAATTCGCTATCCGTAATCGTTTAATTTTTGATTTTTAG
>CAIRSO010000246.1 GCA_903881215.1 uncultured Bacteroidia bacterium | reverse complement strand
GGTATCCTGATTATCCCAGTTCGACCGGACCTTGATTACGCTAAGGTAATAACATACTTCTTCAGGTTCAGTTTTTTCTTTGAGACTTCCACTGTCCCAGATGCCATTGTCATTTCTGTCAAAAACAGCTTTCATCAGGAACTTCTTAGGTTCAAGGAAAGGAATTGTGATCTCCTGATCTTTGTTGATTCTAATGCTTTTTAACAAAAGTTCGGTAGGGGAATTTTCAAGAAGCTGGATGATGATTGGACCTTTTACATTTTTAATTGAAAAGATTATTTTGCCATAATGCTCTTCTTCCTGAGTTTTGAACTCGGACTTGTAGGCTTTTCCATAAAGACCGTAAACTGTATGAAGAGCAGTCGAATCAATGGTAAGTTTGTAGGATGTACCAAAATTCCAGGGATAGGAGATATGATATCTGCGAAAATTAGCACTATCTATTTTTATTTTGGGGACAATTTTGAAAAATGAGGTATCTCTCTTCTCAAACAGTCCGACTTTTGAAGTGTCAAAGGTAGAAATGGGTTCAGGCGATTCAATCGTGATATCACGATAGGTATCAAGAGTCCCGCCAAGGTTGGATGAAAGTGTAACACCCGTTGGCTCAGTAACTATTTTTCTCCGCTCTTTCCGTTTGTTTTTATCTGTTTTGTTCGACTGATCATCCGAAAAATAAAGTTTGATTGTATCCTTCTTGGTAAAAAATACACCGAGACTGTCTTGCTGGAGATATGAAAGCCTCAATGCCAGTGTATCTCTTTGGTATACCAGAGAGTCTGTGAGCCAAATTTTTAAGGTGTCAGCATTTTTGCTCTTTTGAATGAGATTCCAGGATTTTTTGGGATGGACATTTAAAATCTCAACATTAAATGTGTCAGCAGTTGAACCAGTGAAAGTGAGGTCAACCGTTTTGCGGTTTAACCGTTCGTATTTATCGAGACTAAGATCGAATCCTTTCTCGAAGAAGAGCGAAAAGTTGAGCGGATCAGGATAAAACCGCGTCTTTCCCAATACCACCAATGTATCAGCGCCTGTAATCAATGTATCCCGTTTGGGCTGGAACTCTGCAGTTGGCTCAATCCTGTTACTGAGGAAGGCGATAGAGTCAACGCCGGCAGTATACTTTAGGTTGTTGTCAACATCGCTTAGTGCGTACATCTGATAGCTTGTTGCAGGCAAATTGGTGATAGCAAAGAACCCCTGAAAATTCGTTTTCCCGATAAAATCCGGACGTGTTTTATAAACCAGAGTGTCTGAAGTACCTTTATATAGCAATACAAAGCAGTTTTTTGCTGGTTCAAGGGTAAAGGCATCCCTCACGAAGCCAACGATTCGTAAGGTGTCCAGATTGGAACCTGTTGAAAAGGCCATCCGGAGATTCTTGATTTTGTTTCTTTCGTTGTTGTCGACAATCCCATCTTTAAAGTCGAGTGAATAAGTGGTATTTGGATGCAGCTTTTCATTGAGGTCTACAATGAAAGTCTTTCCTTTTGTTCTGAATAACGGCTTTTTTGCTGTTGGTGGAGAAACAATGAATTTTTGGCTTAGTTCATCCTCTATGACAAATTCATTGAAGGTAATTCTGATTTTGGTCTCTTTGAAATTTAGCTGGTTTGCTTCAGGGATGCTTTTTACAATAGAAGGTGGAGTTTTATCTTTGGGACCGCCTCGTGGCATTCCCATGTTTGCGCACGAGTAAGTAAGTACCAAAAGGATCAAAACTGAAGCAACAATATGTACAACTCTTTTTACCACAGTCCGTCTTTTTAATTTGATCTTCAATTTTAATCAGGCCGATCCTTTTAACTAATCTGAAGTTGATGGCAAAAATAGCTTGGGCTATTACTGGTACCTTGTGTATTTTATGTTCAGCTGAATTGGCCGAGAGCTATTTCCTCCCTTCAGCACCAAGCGATAAGGGGATCCGTTCCGATCGGTTGCAACGAGGAAAAGGCTGGTACTAACTACCTCTTTTTTGATAATTTGTTCGAGATGCCTCGTGATATTAAATGTATAGCTCGCCGTATAGGGATCATATCTTCCTCCATAATAGGAACTGGATAACTCACTGTCTTTTGGGAATACTTCGGTGTCGGTACTGTCCATGTATTTAAGGTAGATGCTCGATGGCATACTGTACCTACCGGGATCTGACATCAATGTATCAGCAAAAAAAGTAATAGAAGCCTTACTTATAACATATTGAGTGGAATCTCTCCATTTATTTAAAGATGGGATATTGACTTTTATTTTTGTCCCGCCCGTTGGTTGCAAAAAGGTTAGCGTATCCTGAATAAGCTCTTGATTCAAATGCGAATAGAAAAAACTATTTCGGTAATCGTGGGAGAAGGTAGCTATATTGGCCGAGTTGGCAGTCACATTGTAAGAATAGAAAAGTGAATCTTTGGTTGCAGTGTGGTAATAGAGTCCGATGCCTGAGCCTGCTGCCGAAAGACCGATCAGCGTTCCTTTGCGTCCGGCAGCGGACGATTCAACGTACAGTCCTTTGAATTTTGTAAGAAATACTTCATTAGAGATCATGCTAAGCGAATCCAGTTTAAGCAGCCTATTGCCAAGGGCAGGAGATAGTTTGAAACGGACATATTGCGTAGTGGTATCGGTTTTTGCCGAGTCAGTTTTAAATTTTGGCACAAAACTGGCGGTACCCAATGAAGTGGGGGAAACGATAGCCTTTAAGTTGAAAGAGGACATGTACTTGGCGTCATACTCCAGGTCTCCCGTCAATTCATAGACTTTCAGTGTTTGAACAGTTGCTGTATCTCCGTAAATTCGTTTGTAAGTCAACCTTAATATCAGTGAGTCCAAAGTTGCAGTCTTATCAAAATTGGGATTGGAGGCCAGGCGATACTGCGCAGCAAAACCACCATCAGTCCTTCCAAAT
>CAIRSO010000245.1 GCA_903881215.1 uncultured Bacteroidia bacterium | reverse complement strand
CCGGTTAACCCAGAAAAGCCTATCAATGCAAGCATTCAAAAAGATGGGAAAAACATTGTACTATCCTGGGAAAAGCAAGCAAACAATAGCCTGTTCGTGATCTATCGGTTCAAGTTCCTTCAAGGCAAAAAAATTGAAAACCCTGATAAGATTATCTTTACCACTTCCTATCAAAAAGTTCTCTTGACTGCTGCCAAGGGCTACCGTCCTTCAAGATACCGATACGTTGTGACAGCTATAAGTCCAACCCATACGGAAAGCGAACCTGTGAAATTCAAAAAAAATTAGCCTGATGACCGGTCAAACCAATAGTAGTCAAAGATACCTTGCTCTGGATGTCCTTCGGGGAATGACTGTTGCACTCATGATACTGGTCAACAATCCCGGTAGTTGGTCTCATATTTATGCACCGCTAAAGCATGCTGCCTGGCAGGGATGTACCCCGACGGATCTGGTTTTCCCATTTTTTCTGTTTGTTGTAGGTGTATCTATGTTTTTCTCCTTTGCAAAATACGGGAACGAGCTGAACAAAGAATCACTTTTAAAGATTGGCAAACGAGTCTTGTTGATTTTTGCTATCGGACTCTTTCTGAACTCATTTCCCCAGTGGAATCAGGATTTCTCAAAGCTACGGATCATGGGGGTTTTGCAACGAATTGCACTTGCCTATGGGCTGGCAGCCATAATAGTACTCTATGTAAACAGGAAGTATCTTCCTTATCTTGGGGCAATCATCCTTCTTGTTTATTGGGGACTGGTATATTCCCTGGGAGGGTCTGATCCATATTCGCTGGCAGGAAATCCGGCAACTCCTTTCGACACAGCCCTCCTTGGCGAGAATCATCTATACAAAGGATTCGGCATCCCATTCGATCCGGAAGGTGTTTTCAGCACACTGCCGGCAATTGTCACTGTAATAATTGGATATCTGGTTGGAGCCCTGATCAAAGAATCTCGGAAAACCACCATTGCGCGGAAACTTGTCAATTTTGGAATTATAGCTGTCATAGCAGGTTGGCTTTGGGGAATGTATTTTCCAATCGCTAAACCTATCTGGACTAGTTCCTATGTATTGTATGCCGCCGGATATGCTTCTTTGCTCCTGGCCTTTCTTATCTGGATCATCGATTTGAAAGGGTATACCAAATGGACCTCCTTCTTCGTTGTCTTCGGCGTAAACCCTCTCTTTATTTTTGCATTTTCCGGATTATGGGCAAGGATTTTAGGAAGAATGATCCATGTGACTGGTGTCGATGGAAAAGTGGTGAACGGCTCTTCCTGGCTTTACAATGAGGTATTTCAACCTCTGGCAGGAGATCTGAACGGATCATTGTTGTATGCCATTTCCCATGTGATTCTGTTTTGGATGCTGGGCTACATTCTCTACAAAAAGAAAATTTTCATCAAAGTCTGATTGCGGATTTGGATTTGGATTCAAGGATTTACGGATTAAAATTTTAATGGAATGGGTAAATACGGTATTTTGTTGTTGACATTATTCCTGGCATTAGAGGTTTCTGGGGCTGACAAGGCCAAGAGACTCTATGATAAAGCCAAAGAAGCATCAGTTCAGTTCGCAAAGAATGCTTCTTTAGGAAAGGTGTACAAATTTAAGGTAGATACACTGAAGATGGATGCCAAAGGCTTAAGTCTAAAGTTGCAGATGCCTCCGACCTTTGCAGAAATTCCTTTTCGGCCTGAGGATGTTCAAAAATATTATTCTGATTACAAACAACTCCTTGGTAGAAAGTTCAGGAAAAGTTCATTGACGATATCCTCGATGGGGAAAGAGATCAGTGAACTTGTACCCAATTATTACAGACCAAATCCATTAAAAATAGATTCCACACGTCTCTCAGTACCAGCGAAAAGAACCGTTCCAATTGTAAGCGATGTCACCAAAAATGTAAAATTCACAAAAGGACTTGATACCAGAAATATCGCGCTATGGCAAAGTCACGGCTGGTACTATGAAAATACACTCGATCGCTGGGAGTGGCAGCGTGCGCGCGTTTTTTTAACCGTAGAAGATATCTGGACGCTAAGTTTTGTTGTTCCCTACCTCACTCCTATGCTCGAAAATGCAGGAGCTACTGTTTGGCTTCCGCGGGAAAGAGATTTTGGCTCAAATGAAGTTATTGTTGATGCCGAAAAATCCCCCTTTACTTCAGAATATCTGGAAGAAGGGCCCAACTGGCAGATCTCAGCTAAACCCGGCTTTGAGATGAAATATCCATTCCTTTTGGATGGTGAAAATCCTTTTCAATTTGGTCATGGGAAAATTAATTCATCTAAATATCAGGCTGATGCATCGATAAAATATATTCCGGATTTCTCTGAATCAGGCCATTACGCAGTTTATGTTTCCTATATTGCTGACGATCAAAATGTGACTGATGCCCATTATACGGTCACGCACGCTGGAGGAAAAACTAGTTTTACGGTCAACCAGACAGTAGGAGGAAACACTTGGATATATCTGGGTACTTTTAAATTTGAAAAAGGGAAAGTCCCGGTGAAAGGAATGGTAGAACTCAGTAATGCTTCTTCTCAGCCAGGGAAAATAGTATCAGCTGATGCCGTCCGTTTTGGTGGAGGCATGGGGAACATTGTCAGGGGTAAAGCTGATCAGTTAAAGCAATTGTATGATATCCGGGAAAAGGAGGGTTGGAAAACAGATCCTGCCATCTGGATGCCATTTGCCAGTCAGCGGCCCAGGTACCAGGAAGCGGCACGTTACTATCTGCAGTATGCCGGATTCCCGGATTCCCTTGTTTACAGCCTGAACCGCACCAAAGTTGATTATTCTATCCGGGGAGCTGATGCTGCTTCGTTTGCCAAACGCGAAAGCGGAATGGAGGATTATAAGGATGATTATATGAGCCGGGGGGAATGGGTGAACTATCTGATGGGTGCTCCCAATGGACCAACAAAAGCGCCATTGGTAAAAGGCATGGGTATTCCTATGGATATGTCAATGGGTTTCCATACCGATGCCGGAACAACAAAAGACAGCTCAATCATAGGAACCTTGCTGATTTATGATACCACATTTGACAAGGATATTTTCCCCAACGGACAATCGAAATGGGCCAGCAGAGATCTTGCTGATCTTGTTCAAACGCAGGTTGTCAATGACTTGCGACTTTTGCACAAGGCCGACTGGACAAGAAGGGGAATGTGGAACAAGAAATATTTCGAAGCTGCCCGCCCAAAAGTACCGGCCATTTTATCGGAACTACTTTCACATCAAAATTTTGCTGACATGTATCTGGCGCAGGATCCAAGATTCAAGTTTGACGTCTGCCGGGCATATTACAAGGGAATATTAAAATTCCTATCCTTTCAGAATGGCCTTTCTTATGTTGTTCAGCCTCTACCGGTTGACCATTTTGGAATGAAGCTTGAAGGGAATAATTTAAAGCTTACCTGGTCGCCCGTGAATGATCCTCTTGAATCTACAGCAAAACCCACGAGCTACAGGATTTATAAAAGGATTGAAGAAGGTGGTTTCGATGAGGGAATTGTTACAAAAGAGCCATCAATTACCATATCGCACTTGAAACCAGGTACCATTTACAGCTTTAAAGTGACTGCGGTAAATGATGGCGGAGAAAGCTTTCCATCCGAAATTCTTGCATGCTCACTTCCAAAAAGTGATTCTAAACCAGTGCTGATTGTGAATGGATTTGATCGAATTTCTGCTCCTGCTGCTTTCGATAATGGCAAAGAAGCTGGTTTTAGAATGTCGGAAGATGAAGGTGTCGCCTACCTCCAAAATGTGACTTATATTGGGGAGCAATATGATTTTGACCGGGAGTCACAGTGGATTGATGATGATGCTTCGGGATTTGGTTCCAGTTTTGCAGATCAGGAGACACGTATCGTACCCGGAAACAGCTTCGATTATTCTTTTGTTCATGGCAAATCTTTCCGAAACAACGGATTGGGATTTATATCTGCCAGCGACGAGCTTTTTGAAGAAGGAACATACAATCCAACCTCTTACTCACTTTTTGATCTCGCATTTGGAGAAGAAAAAACTACACATCGGATGATGGGTTTCCCCGGTAGGGATTTTACACTTTTTACTCCGTCGATGAGAGATGTGCTCACCAAAATTGCCGGAACATCAGGCGCCAAAATATTGGTTTCAGGTGCTTATGTCGGCTCAGACCTGAGTTTGTGCGGGGATTCGCTGGCAAAAAAATTCGCGGCAGAGATTCTTCATTATACGCACAGAACCGCTTATGGAAGCAAATCCGGACAAATCTACACTGTTAACAGCCTGAAAACGAATCTCAAAGAGCAATATCACTATGTTAACGACTGGCATCCATCCATATACAAAGTTGAATCACCTGATGCCATTGAACCGGAAGGGAAAGGGGCATCCGTACTATTTCGCTACTTTGGTGACAATAAAAGCGCAGGAGTCTGGTACAAAGGACTCTACCAGACAGCCGTTTTAAGTGTCCCTATTGAGACGATGTCAACAGATGGCGAAAGAGATGACCTAATTAGACAACTACTTAGAATTTTAGATATAAAATAGAATAAAATGAAAATTACCTGTTTTGTCCCATTTGGGAGTGAAAATGAGACCCAGGCAACAGTTAAGGAACTTAGAAATTCAGAACTTGTTGCCAAAATATTTATCACCGGTTCCGAAAGTAAATTGTTTGACGTGAAAGGAGCAGATTGGCTCAGCTCTGGAAGCCTGACTTCAGGATCTGCCCTAAAAGCCATCGCTGCTCATAGCAATACTGATTATGTTCTTTTGTACACGAGGAATAGTCCGCTGAAATTGAGCCAATATGCACTTGAAAGGTTTATTCGCGTCGCGGAAGATACCGGAAGTGGAATGGTGTATTCCAACTTTCTTGCGGTGAAAGCCGGCAAAATAGAATCACATCCGTTAATTGATTACCAGGAAGGGAGTTTGCGTGATGACTTCAATTTCGGATCTCTGTTGCTATACAGTACGGAAAAGCTAAAGATTGCTGCCGCCTCAATCGATGAATCCTTGAACCATGCCGGACTCTATGCACTTCGCCTCAACCTTTCCTTAATCGCCCCAATCTTTCGTATCCCTGAATATCTTTACACCGAGGAGGAGTCCGATCTGAGACTTTCCGGTGTGAAAATCTTCGATTATGTTGATCCCAAAAATCGGGGAGTTCAAATTGAAATGGAGAAAGTGTGTACCCAATTTCTAAAGGATGCCGGTGCTTATCTTGAGCCTAATTTCAAACCTGTCGACTTTAGAGGCGAAATCTTTCCGGTCGAAGCATCCGTTATTATTCCTGTGAGGAACAGAGTTCGGACCATCGAGGATGCTATCCGGTCTGTCTTGTCACAGAAAACAAATTTCACTTTTAACCTGATCATTGCAGACAACTATTCGACCGATGGCACCACGGAGTTGATAGAAAAATATGCCACGAAAAATCCCAGATTGATTCATCTTATTCCCGACCGGAATGATCTTGGTATCGGAGGATGCTGGAATGCCGCAGCGGAGCATCCTTTATGCGGAAAATTTGCCGTTCAGCTCGACAGCGATGATCTCTATCTGGATGAAACCACCCTACAGCAGGTGGTTGATACTTTCTACCGCGAAAAATGCGCCATGGTCGTCGGTTCCTACCGCATGGTCAATTTTGACCTGCAGGAAATTCCTCCGGGTATCATCGATCACAAAGAATGGACTCCCGACAACGGAAGAAATAATGCATTGCGTATCAATGGATTGGGAGCTCCCAGAGCCTTTTTCACGCCGGTTCTTCGCTGCATAAAAGTACCCAATGTTAACTATGGAGAAGATTATGCACTTGGATTGGCCATATCGAGGTATTATCAGATTGGCAGAATTTACAACCCAATTTACCTTTGCAGGAGATGGGACGACAATTCTGATGCTTCCCTGAGCGTAGAGGTTATGAATGGCCACAACCTCTACAAAGACAGGATCAGGACGATAGAGTTTTTGGCAAGGAAAGCTTTGAACGCCGGTAAATGAAATGTGAAAATTGAGAAATTGGGAAATGTGAAAATAGGAGCGGTCCCCGAGCGGAGCCGAGGGGGGGGGAAAGAGAAGAGAGAAACGAGAAGAGAGAAACGAGAAACAGACAAACGGAGAAGTGCAAATGATACAAAAAAGTGATCGGTTCAGGGATTTTCTGCTAAAGCAAAATAATACATGGCAGTTGTCGGCCGATAACTACCATGGATTAGATCTTGTCGAAGAGAAAACATTGCTAATTGATAACTTTAAAATTAAAGTCCAATTCAATCCGCAACGGATGCGCTCTTCTGCAGCGAAAGTTGATGCAAGCTCAATCGCTGCCAGGAAATGCTTTTTATGTGCGGAAAATCGTCCACCGGAACAGATCAGCCTGGATCTTGGACAAAATTTTATTCTATTGGTTAATCCTTTCCCGATTTTTCATACGCATTTTACAATTCCTTCAAATGATCATATTCCACAAAGGTTGGCCCCAAATCTTAAGGCTATGCTCGAGATTTCCAGAATAATGCAGGGATATCTCCTGTTTTACAACGGACCTGAGTGTGGCGCTTCGGCCCCGGATCATCTTCATTTTCAAGCAGGAGAAACAGGATTTCTTCCGGTTGAGTCAGAATTTACAACCTTGAAAATGAGAGAAGGAAATCTTATGAAGGATAGCGACAGCCTTAAGATCTGGGCTTTCGATCACTACATTCGCAAAATGATCTCTATAGAGACTGATAATAGCCAACAAGGAATTGGTACCATTGAGAAAATCCTTTCCAGATTTCAGGAAATTCAATCCGAAAAAATCGAGCCCATGCTGAACATGCTTTGTTCATATGGACATGGAAAATGGATCATTCATCTTTTCCCGCGTAAGCAGCATCGCCCTTCTCAATTCTATGCACAAGGGGATGACCAGCTTTTAATCAGTCCGGCCTCTGTCGATTTTGGCGGGGTTTTTATTACCCCACGCCGAGAAGATTTTGACAAAATAACAGCTGGGGAAATTGCTGATATTTTTGAACAAGTTACACTAGACGATATTGCGTTTAAAAAGCTAAAAGAAACAATAAAGCGACTTTGAGAAACAGTTCAAATATTGATAGCCAATATGCAGGAGGACAATCAGCTGGTGGATGGTTAGAAAGCAAATAATTGATCACAAATTGAATAGAAACATACAAATGGAACAGCCAAAGCTTAAAATTGGGATCATGACAGAAACTGAAATTAAATTCTGTTTCAGGCAGACCTATATATCAAAATCAAATGGCAACCCGATCATGGGGAATCAATCAATTCAGATTAAGGCAGGAAAACTTCTTCTCAACGGAAATGTAATAACGGATGAGGAGCTGCTTTTTGAACCTGAGGAAGGGAATAATGGTTCATTTGAACTTTTTGATGTCACCATTGGCATACAATTTCACTGGGAACGCAAAGAAAATCAACTATTTAAAGGCGCTCTTCAGTTTATAATTGAAGACGGAAAGATTCTTGCCATCAATATTCTTCCCCTGGAAGATTACCTGATCAGTGTGATTTCTTCCGAGATGAGTGCGACAAGTAGTATGGAACTGCTAAAAGCACATGCCATCACGTCAAGGTCATGGCTTATTGCGCAAGTGGTGAAAGGGAAAGAACTGAGGCAAGCACGCCAAAAATACCAGACCATATTTGAAACAGAAAATGAGTACATACGATGGTGGGACCGCGAAGACCACGCCCTTTTTGATGTTTGTGCCGATGACCATTGTCAGCGTTACCAAGGGATTACGCGTCAGACTAGTCAGCTGGTCGAGAAAGCGGTCACAGAGACTTGCGGGTTGGTTCTGATTTCAGGCGGACAGGTTTGCGATTCCCGGTTTTCCAAAAGCTGTGGCGGAGTGACAGAAACCTTTGAGAAGGTTTGGGAGCCCATCGTTCACCCCTATCTGCAAACTTTGTACGATTACAGCGAAAAGGCAGGCGATACAGCCTTGAAACTGACGGAGGAATCTTCTGCTGAAGCCTGGATTCGCTCCTCCCCGGCTGCTTTCTGCAACACGACAGATCACAAGGTGCTATCTCAGGTTCTCAACGATTACGATCAGGAAACCGTCGATTTTTACAGATGGAAAGTCACTTACATGCAAGCCGAACTAGCCGAACTTCTGCAAAGAAAAACCGGCATAAATTTTGGTTCCATATTGGCCCTCAATCCAATAGAGAGAGGTCATTCCGGAAGAATCATCAAACTGGAAATTGTGGGTACACTAAAGAAAATGCTTTTCGGAAAAGAGTTGCAGATCAGAAAAATTTTATCCAATTCACATTTGTACAGTTCTGCCTTTGTGGTAGATTACCATGACGTCTCCAATGGAATACCTGCAAAATTTGTACTTACCGGTGCAGGATGGGGGCATGGTGTCGGTTTGTGCCAGATTGGTGCAGCCATGATGGGCGCGAAAGGATATTCAAATGAAGAAATCCTCAAACATTATTTCCCGGGTGCAATATTGGAGAAAGAATACTAGAAAAAGTTATGAGTTATGAGTTATGAGTTATAAAAAGACACCTTTAATAATCATATATTGATTTCACATATCTTTAATCCAGCTGGAAAATTTTATCTGATGATCCAATGTCTTTCGAAGCTTCATCACTCATAACTTATAACCCATAATTTTTTATTCCTAACTTTTTGAAATACCGAGAACTATGAAAAAAACTACCCGCAACCCTTGGGCCTGGATCCCATCACTTTATTTTGCCGAGGGAATTCCTTATGTGGTGGCCATGACGGTTGCCGTGATCATGTTTAAAAGACTGGGAATTTCGAATACTGATATTGCCTTGTATACCAGCTGGTTGTATCTTCCATGGGTCATTAAACCACTTTGGAGCCCTGTGGTAGACCTTTTCAAAACAAAACGGTGGTGGATTGTGGTCATGCAGCTGGTGGTTGGAGCAGCTCTGGGTGGAGTTGCGCTCGCGATACCGATGCCCGGCTTTTTCAAAATCACGCTGATCTTTCTCTGGTTGCTGGCTTTCAGCTCGGCGACCCATGACATCTCGGCCGATGGATTTTACATGCTTGGACTCAACGAACACCAGCAAGCTTATTTTGTTGGGATAAGAAGTACTTTCTACCGTATTGCGATGATTACCGGTCAGGGTTTGCTCATCATTCTTGCCGGTTATTTTGAAACCGCTACCGGATTACCTCCTGTTGAAATCAACGTGAAATCCAGTCCGGGATATTCCCAAATATTCAGTCTCCCTATTGTAAATCAGGATGCTACAGTTCAAAAAAACAATGCCAATTTTCTGGTATTTCCTGAGGCTGTGACCATTTCTACTCAAAATATCCCGATCAGGCAAATGGATTCGATCCGAAAAGTAGTTGCAGGACATAATCTCTCACTTGGTTTTGTTGGCAATAACCGTCAATCGGCAGCCTCCGGAAAAACTACAGAAACATCCTGGTGGTCCGACTACATCTCTTCTCCATTGAAAGGTTTTCTGCAAAAGCATTTTCAAAAATCAGAAGAGCTATATTCCGGTGAGCTACTTACGGGAAACTGTTCTGTGGTGGCCATCAAACTAAGCGTCAAACCAGAAGCAGGGAAGGAGATGATCCTCAACTTTAAACAAAAAGATGGCGACAATAGCCTCAAACTTTTGGAAGGAGAACGGTTGGCCTTTAATCTTGAAAACTGGGAGCAGCCAGCCTACCTTTTGTTCCAGGCAGACCCCAAACTTACTACGGTTACTGATGCGCGTTTTAAAGGCACTTCAGGCAATATCCATTTGGCATGGAGTATGACCTTTATAATCCTGGCCATTCTTTTTATTATCTTCTCATTTTATCACCGGTTTATTTTGCCTTTCCCTCCTTCTGACCGAAGAGTTGTTAAACCGGAGGAGAGCATCTTTGGGGCATTTTTCAAAACTTTTGCGTCGTTCTTTAAACGGAAAGAAATATGGGTAATCCTATCCTTTTTGATGTTTTACCGTTTGGGTGAAGCTCAACTTATAAAAATGGCTTCACCATTTATGCTTGACTCCAGGCAATTGGGCGGTTTAGGACTCACTACAGGCGATGTCGGACTTATTTATGGCACTTTTGGAATCCTTGCATTAACAGCCGGAGGTATTCTCGGTGGATTAGCAGCTTCCCGCAAAGGTTTTAGATACTGGCTTTGGTGGATGGTGCTGGCCATCAACATTCCGCATCTTGCCTATGTCTACCTGGCCTATGCCCAGCCAACCAATTATCTGGTAATCAGCTTCTGTGCTGCCATTGAACAATTTAGTTACGGATTTGGTTTCACTGCCTATATGCTCTACATGATCTATATTTCTGAAGGTGAAAATAAAACAGCTCATTTCGCCATTGCGACAGGCTTTATGGCACTTGGCATGATGTTACCGGGAATGTTCTCGGGCTGGTTACAAGATATTATCGGGTACAAAAATTTCTTCGTCTATGTGATGCTTTGCATGATCCCGGGAATGATTCCGGTCTTTTTCCTGAATGTGAAGCCGGATTTTGGGAAAAAAGTTGAGAGTTGAGAACTGAGAACTGAGAGTTGAGAGTCGGAAGATGGGAAGGAGGAAAGTTGAGAGTTTAGAACTGAGAACTGAAAGTTGAGAGTCGGAAGATGGGAAGATGAGCGGGTGAGAGTGTGAGAATGCAGAAGAGGCCCTGTGTGACCGTCCATCAAGCCTACCTGTAAAAGAAGAAGGAAACGGAGAAACGGAGAAACGGGGAAACGCACCGGTCCCCGAGCGCAGTCGAGGGATGGCGCCCATAATGCCTACCGGTAAAAGAAGGAAACGGGGAAACGGGTAAACGGAGAAATGAGTTGAAAAAGATTTTAACTCCGGAGGAGTGAGCTGTTTGTAGGAAAATTGAGCTGAAATAAAACCGTCCGCGAACGAAAATATATAAAAGAACAGACCTTGACAACGGACGGAATGAACAAACATTCAATGGGGAGCAGAGTCTGATAAATAACGAAATAGAGAAATAACGGAAATACAAATGAGAAAATTATTGGTGTTGGTGTTGGTGTTGGTATTTGCACAGAAGCTGCAAGCCCAAGTGGATCTTGAAAAACTATTACACCATCCATGGGTCGATTCAGTGTTCCAATCTTTGACACCCGAACAGCGCATTGGACAGTTGCTGTGGATTGACGTTACTGCCAAAAACAACTTTTCAAAACAGCTGAAAGATGCGGAAATAATAAAAAAAATCGCTCCGGGGGGCATTATCTTTTTTGAAGGTGAACCTATTACACAGGCCCATCTCACCAATTTCTACCAATCTATATCGTCCACTCCATTGGTTGTGGTAATGGATGCTGAATGGGGTATCAGCATGCGCTTACCTGGAATTATGCCCCTCCCATACACCATGACCATGGGGGCAACCGGTGATACTTCACTTATCAAGGAAGCAGCCAAGGATATGGCCCGTCAGATGAAAAGGATCGGAATCCATATTGCCTTGGGACCCGTCTGTGATATCAATACTGAACCGTTGAATCCAATCATTGGAATGCGGTCGTTTGGCGAGTCGCGTGATCAGGTGACCAATTTCAGTCTGGCAGCTATGCGCGGACTCCAGGAAAACGGAATCATCGCCACAGCCAAACATTATCCCGGTCATGGCGATACGCAAAGTGATTCTCATTTGCAGCTTCCAATGTTGCCGTATTCCAAAGAACGGCTTTACGAACGTGAATTGTATCCATTCCGAAAGCTCTCGGATGCAGGCATTGGATGTATCATGACTGCCCATCTTAATGTTCCGGCCCTTGACTCATCAGGTATTCCATCCAGCTTATCCGTCAAAATAGTTGATCAAATTCTTCTCAAAGAGTGGAAATATAAGGGTCTGATTATCACTGATGCATTAAACATGAGTGGTGCAAGTGCTTTTGAAAAACCGGGAAGGATAGAAGTTCTTGCCTTAAAAGCCGGAAATGACGTCATTGAATATCCGGAAAATCCGGAAGTTGCAGTAAAAGCCATTTTCGAAGCATTGAGGACCAAAGAATTATCCTCGGCTGAGATGGAATTAAAGTGCCGAAAAGTATTGGCAACCAAATTGTTGTGCGGATTGAATCATCCATCAAATGTAGAGATCAACAATCTCGTGCAGGAGATCAATTCCCCGAATGCCGAGCTGATCAAAAGAAAAATTATAGAATCCTCCCTGACTTTGTTGAAAAATACTGACGGGATTATTCCGGTAGGACATCTTGAAAGTACACGTATTGCAGCCGTTTCCATTGGGAACGACAAAGTCACCCCATTTCAGCAAATGCTGGCAAAATATACCCAGGTTGATTTCTTCAATCTGAAGATGGATTTCACTGAACCGGAACGTTTGGCGTTGCAAAAACAACTAAAATCTTATGATCTGGTTATTGCGGGTGTTCATTCAATATTTGAAAACAAAATGCGCAAATCGCTTCAAGCCGGAGCATCCAGGGTGGTGAAGCCAGGAAGGCCTTACGGAGTTACCAATGAACTTGATTCTATTTTTTCATTCCTTTCTGAAAAGCAGAAAAGCATTGCAGTAATTTTTGGGAATCCCTACGGTTTGAGTGAAGTTAAAGCTCCATTGCAAACCGCCGGTATTCTGATGGCCTATCAGGACGATTCATTGGTGCAACAGCTTTCGGCTCAACTATTGTTTGGAGGCATTTCTGCCAAAGGGAAACTTCCCGTATCCATACCTGGAAAGTTCAAAGTTGGAGAGGGATTGGAAATTCAACATCCAATCAGATTAAAGTACACCATTCCGGAGGAAGTAGGGATTCGTTCTGAACGAATGAACCGTCAGATCGATTCAATTGTCACCAAAGCACTCGATGTGAAGGCGTTTCCGGGTTGCAACGTCCTCGTAGCAAAAGATGGAAAGGTCATTTTCCACAAAGCTTATGGCTACCATACCTATGACCGGATTATCTCTGAAAAGGAGGATGATTTATATGATCTTGCCTCTGTAACAAAGATTGCCGGAGGACTTCCTCTCTGGTTAAAACTATATGATGAGGAAAAAATCAATCCGGACGAATTTGTCTCCAACTATTATCCGGAATGGAAAAACAAGATATTTCATCACTCTAATAAATCAGAAATTACTGTCAGAGAACTCTTGTCTCACCAATCAGGCCTCACACCTTTCCTCCCTTTCTATAAAAAGACATTAAAAAACGGGAAAATAACTGCTGATTGGTATGCTTTTGAACCCGACCTGAAACACACCTTACAAGTTGCTAAAGGAATGTATCTTGATAACCGATTCCCTGACTATGTGTATAAATCCATCCGCAAATCACCATTGAAATCCAGAGGAAAATATGTGTACAGTGATTGGCCTTTTGTTTTGACTCCAAAAATAACATCCGGCATTTCAGGTACATCCTGTCTGGAAACCCTGGATAATAGTTTTTATAAACCTTTGGGTGCATACCGCATTACTTACAATCCCCTGCTTAAGTTTTCTGAAGATGAAATCATCCCAACCGAATTGGATAACTACTATAGGAAACAACAATTGCTTGGAACGGTACATGACGAATCCTCGGCTGTTCTAGGTGGAATCTCAGGAAATGCCGGATTATTTGCCTCCGCCAACGATCTGGCCAAATTGCTTCAAATGTATCTCCAAATGGGAAGTTATGGCGGAGAAACCTTTCTGAAGGAAACTACCATGAAAGAATTTTCCAGGGTACAATTTCCACAAAACAAAAACAGGCGAGGTCTTGGATTTGATAAGCCTTCGCTAAATAATTCCGAACTAAGCGAAAAAGAAGCTTATCCAATTAAGGCAGCATCACCTGAAAGCTTTGGACACTCCGGCTATACCGGAACCTTTGTCTGGATGGATCCCAAATATCGAATTGTCTATATTTTTCTATCCAACAGAGTCTTTCCTACAAGAGAAAACAACAAGATTAGTGACATGAATGTCCGTACTGAAATTCAGCGTATTATTTATAAAAATGTGTTGGAAAAATAATTGGTATTATATCTTACAAAAAATCTCAAATAATGTAAAAATTCGTTAAATTAGTGCCCATTAATCTGTATTACCAAAACAAATCTCTATGGTACGTTTATTCATTTGTCTGGTAAGTTCCGTTCTGTTGGTCGCCTGTCAACCAGTCAACTCCACATTTAAAGAAGCTGAGCAGATTTCGAAGACTGTGTCCGACCAATATATCCCTGATTCGAGAGAAGATTTATTCCAAATTCAATTCAGAACCAAGGGGAAATCATTGTTGGTATTTGGTGAGACCACTAATTCAGAAGCTCAAAAAGCGCTCATCGACCAATTAAAGAAATTAAAAACCCCAATTGAGGATAGCATCAGATTTTTGCCGGATCCAGTACTGGGTGCCAATACCTGGGGACTGGTAAATGTCAGTGTCTGTAACATTCGCAGTAAACCCGGTCACAGTTCAGAAATGTCTACCCAGGCAATCCTTGGAACACCTGTCAGGATACTGAAAAAATCGAATTCATGGTCCTTTGTGCAAACTCCGGACCGATATCTGGGATGGGTGGATGATGATGCGATACACCAAACTGATTCTGCCGGCATCGGCAACTGGAGAAATGGCAAAAGATTCATCTATTTACCATTGGCTGGAAACGGATTTGATCCTGTTACCAAAGAGGCAGTAACTGATTTAGTAGCCGGAAGTATCCTGAAGTTTGATACAATTTCCAAAGCCGGAGCTCTTCTTGAAATGCCTGATGGCCGGAAATTGGTTGTCCCTGTAAGCGATGGAATGGACTTTGAACTTTGGAAAAAACAAACCCAGGCGACTGCTGCCTCCTTAAATACAACTTCCAAAACTTTGACCGGTCGTCCCTATTTGTGGGGAGGAACTTCGTCAAAAGGAGTGGATTGCAGTGGCTTTGTAAAAACAGTCTTTTTTCTCAACGGAATAATTCTGGCCCGCGACGCATCACTCCAGTTCAGACATGGCCAATTTACTGATCCCAATAGTGGTTACAATTCTTTAAAACCTGGCGATCTGGTTTTCTTTGGAAGGAAAGCTGATGGCGATCGGCCTGCAAGAGCAACCCATGTTGGATTGTATCTGGGAAATGGAGATTACATCAATTCTTCGGGATGCGTTAAAATAAACAATTTCTCCCCCGACCAAAAAACTTATGCCAAATACAGAGCCGGCATGTGGCTGGGAGGTAGAACCATACTTGGATCTGAAGGAACGTTAGGAATTGTGCGCGTCAAGGATCATACGTGGTACTAAAAAGGACAGGGAGACTGGGGGACTAGGAGACTGGGAGACTGGGAGACTGGGAGACTGGGAGACTGGGAGACTGGGAGACTGGGAGACTGGGGGACTGGGAGACTGGGAGACTGGGAGACTGGGAGACTGGGAGACTGGGAGACTGGGAGACTGGGAGACTGGGAGACTGGG
>CAIRSO010000244.1 GCA_903881215.1 uncultured Bacteroidia bacterium | reverse complement strand
GTGCTATTATCGATGACAGCTACAACTCAGACACTGCCTCGCTCATCACAGCTTTGGATTTTCTCGTCCAGCAGAAAGATTCCCGCAAACTGAAAAGTTCCCTGATACTTTCAGACATACTCCAGTCAGGTCAAAACCCGGAGCTATTATACCGTGAAGTCGCTGAATACATCAGGCTACGCAACATTTCAAGGATCATTGGCATCGGCCAGCAGATCTGTAGTTTTAGTAAATATTTTCAGGTTCAATCGCAGCACTTCTATCCCGATACGGAGGAATTTCTTCTGCATTTTCATGAATCCGATTACAAAGATGAGGTGATCCTTCTGAAAGGGTCCAGAAGTTTCCGCTTTGACAGGATATCTTCCCTATTGCAGGAGAAAAGACATCAAACCGTGATGGAGATTAACCTGAGTGCCATGGTGCATAACCTCAACCATTACCGGAATCAGCTCAGGCCCGAAACCAGACTTATGGCAATGGTCAAAGCTTTTTCATACGGAACCGGATCTGTGGAAGTTGCCAGGATCCTGCAGTTTCGAAGAGTCGATTTCCTCGCAGTGGCCATTGCTGATGAAGGAATTGAATTGCGAAATGCAGGGATCGAACTGCCTATCGTGGTGATGAACCCCGAAGAACATAGCTTCGGTGCTATGATAGAGAACAGACTCGAACCAAATATTTATCGCTTTTCATTGTTAAAAAGCTTTGATGAAGTTTTAAAAAGAAGTGCTGTCAACAACTTTCCGATCCATATCAAGATTGATACCGGTATGAAAAGACTCGGATTTGATTCGGTTGAAGAAATTGAAAATCTAGTTAGCTATATTCAGAAGAGGGACACCATTTACATCCGATCCATATTTACGCATCTTGCAGTTAGTGAGGATGAGGGGAACGATGCCTTTACCCACCATCAGTTTAAGCTTTTCAGGGAGATGACGCAGCCCATTGCCACCGGCTTCAGTTATAAAATCCTTTTTCATGTTCTTAATTCTGCAGGCATTGAGCGCTTTCCGGAGATGCAGATGGACATGGTCAGACTTGGAATCGGGTTATATGGATCCAGCCCGGGGCAAGGATCACAACTAAAAAATGTAGCTACATTGAAGTCAACCATCTCGCAGATCAAGACTGTCCATCCGGGAGAGACTGTTGGATACGGCAGAAGTTTTGTTGCGAAACGCCTTACCAGGATTGCTGTAGTTCCTATTGGTTATGCCGACGGATACAGCAGAAAGCTTAGCAATGGAATAGGGAAAATGCTCATTAATGGACAGACGTCTCCAATTGTTGGAACAGTTTGTATGGACATGTGTATGGCTGATGTAACAGATATAAGCTGCCATGAAGGTGATACCGTCATCCTTTTTGGCGACGGGCAGCCGGTTGATACCGTTGCCAAATGGATGGGAACGATTCCTTACGAGGTACTTACGACAGTGGGGCAAAGGGTAAAGCGAATATACTTTGAAGAATAAGGATAAAGGATAAAGTAAAAAGGATAAAGTGGCATTCGAGCTGGATTGAATTTTGTCTCACTAAATTATAAAGTAAAAGACGCTGCGATATTGATTCGCAGCCTCTTTTACTTTATCCTTTTTACTTTATCCTTTATCCTTTTTACTTTATCCTTTTTACTTTTAACTTTATCCTTTATCCTTGTTTGGATATCTTTTCTAGTTTCGAGAGATCCGTAATCTTGATCTTACGGCCATCCATGGCAATGATTTTCTCGCCTGCGAAAGTAGAGAGGGTACGGATAGCATTTGAAGCAGTCATATTGGAGAGACTTGCCAGATCTTCGCGGGAGAGGTAAACTTTTAATGTTTGTCCGTCGTTTTCAAAACCATATTTTTCCTTCAAAAACAAAATCGACTCAGCCAATCTTCCACGGATATGTTTTTGGGTTAAACTTACAGTTCTATGGTTGGAATGCCCGAGTTCGAGGGCCAGGTCTTTCAGAAGTGCCAATGAAAAATTATGATTCTTTAGCAGAACATTATATAATATGTCAGGCGGTACCGTAACAATTTCTGAGTCTTCGATCGCAACAGCCGTCCCATTATGTGGTTCACCGGCAAGAAGCGACCTATAGCTAATAAGACCATTTTCAGTGAACATCCTGATAATCTGCTCTCTGCCACTAATTCCCTCTTTGATAAGCTTCACCTTGCCCTCTTTGAGGTACTGCATCCCAACAGGTGCATCCCCTTCCAGGAAGATGTAGTCATTTTTGCGGTATCTGTTTATGGATGAGTTTGCTTTGAGGACGGACATCTCTTCGGAAGTCAGCAGGTTAAAGATGCAGTTCTCCCCTTTGAATTGACTCTCAAAACCAAAATTATCGGACATTGCTGAGAAAAAATGTTGTAAAACATCTCAAAAATATAAATTAATCCGGCAAATTCAAAACAAGGCCACATATAATGTCTACCAAAGAACCCCTCACTACCACGAATTACCGAATTACACCGATTACAAACAAATGGACACAAATGAACCCCTCTCTACCACGGATTACTCAAATTACACGAATTAAAGAAGAAATAAAGAATTTTTTTTCGCTCGTTTCTCTGTTTCTCCGTTTCAACTCTTCAATCTCCAGAGTTCCACTCGCCTAGTCTCCCAGTCCCCGAGTCTCCCCCTCTTTTTACAGCGGGTACCGTGCTACAATCGGCATCTTCCTGCCAAATCCAAAAGCCTTAGAGGAGATCCTTAAAGTTGGAGGTGCCTGAAACCGTTTGTATTCATTTCTGTTGACCAACGCCACCACTTTTCTGACAATGGTCTCATCAAAGCCATCCAAAATCAGATCTTGTACACTCCTCATCTGATCGATGTATTGAAAAAGAATGGCATCCAACAATTCATATTCCGGCAAGGAGTCGGAATCTTTTTGTCCGGGTCTAAGTTCAGCTGATGGCGGTTTTAAAATCGAGTTTTCAGGAATGATTTCCTCATACTTATTAATAAATCGGGACAACTGGTATACCTCCGTTTTATATAAATCACCCAATACGGATAATCCACCGTTCATGTCACCATATAATGTGCCGTAGCCGACAGCTGCTTCACTTTTGTTCGATGTATTCAGTAAAATGTGACCGAATTTGTTGGAAAATGCCATTAATAGTGTGCCCCTTACTCTGGCTTGAATGTTTTCTTCTGTCAGATCTGAAGGTAAATTCCGAAAAGTTTCTGCCAGAGTTCGTTCAAAAGCCAGGGTGATTTCGTGAATCGGGAGAGTTTCATACTTAACCCCAAGCCTATCAGCAAGTGCTACAGCGTCATTGATAGAATGATCGGATGAATATTGTGAGGGCATCAGCAAAACATTCACATTCCCGGCTCCCAAAGCCTTAACAGCCAGAACGAGAGTTAAGGCAGAATCGATTCCTCCGGACAAACCAAGTGTGGCCTTGCGAAAACCAGACTTTCTAAAATAATCAGAAATACCCATAACGAGTGCCTGATAGATTTTCTCAGATGTTTCAGTTGCAGGTTGTATCTCATATAATTCCTTGTCAAGCGTATCCACAATGGCAAAATCCTCACTGAAATACGCCAACTCTTTAACCATTTTGCCATTCTTATCTACCATCACCGATCCTCCATCGAATACCAGCTCAGTTTGTGCTCCCACCTGGTTTACATAAATAATCGGAATCTTGTACTTAACAGCATTTTCGATCAGAATATCCTTCCTCCATCTTTCCTGGTGGTAGGAAAAAGGTGAAGCCGAAAGGTTGATCATAAGATCGGGATTTTGTCTGCAGTATTCTTCAATTGGTGAAGTAGCATAAAGATTCTCCCGTGAGAAAGTGCTCATAACCTTCTGGTTGTACCAAAGGTCTTCACAAATTGTAACAGCAATCTTACAACCATTCAATTCAATGAGATTAAACTCCATGTTGGATTCAAAATGGCGGTATTCATCAAAAACATCGTAAGTTGGCAACAGGGTCTTGCTGTGAATACTTTTGATGGCCCCATCCTGCAGAAAAAAAGCAGAATTGAAAAGCATCTTTCCTTTCGGACTTGGGTTGATACTCGGACCACCTACCAGGGCCGCAATTCCGATACAACTTTCGGCTATCTTCTCAATTGAGGCAAGTGCTTCCCGTATAAACTCCAGACGTTCCAGCAGGTCATTTGGGTAATAACCACATACAGACAACTCCGAGAAGACAACCAGATCGGCACCATCAACTTTTGCCTTGAGGATGGCAGCGATGATGCGGGCACTGTTATCCGGAAAATTTCCAACATGATAATTTAATTGTGCCAGAGCTATCTTCATGAGTCTCTATTCAGGGTAATTACTAAAAAAAAATTAAAAGACTGATCGATATTTTGTCAGCCGAAACGACAAAAATAGATAAATTCACACCCGTAAACAATGAGGGCACGAAGCATCTTGCTCTTCTACAGTTTACCCTTAAAGTTTAAAAGCGCTGAAATGACCCTAATAAGACGATTCATATTCCTCTTGCTTACGCTATTCTCCCTTTTGGCTTGCCATCGAAATCCTTTGAAGGTCGATATCTCCAACATAAATCTAACGATGAAAATTGGCCGGTTGGATCAGGATTTATTCGCTGTAACACAGAGTAACATCCAGCTGGTAGTTCCTGCTTTGCAAGAAAAGTACGATCCCTTTTTCACACTTTACAACAAGGAAATATTGGCCATTGGCAATTCAGGCGACTCTCTTTATGCAGAATATTTGCTAACTTTTTTAGCCGATTCTATGGTAGCGAAAGCAAAGCAAAAAACCGACTCTCTCTTTCATGATTTTCAGCCATATGCCAAAGAACTTGAATTGGCTTTCAGACATTACAGGTACTATTTCCCAAAAAATTCTATTCCTGCAGTTTATACCTATTTATCCGGATTCAATCAATCTGTTGTTACCATGCCTCAGGCGTTAGGAATTAGCCTGGATAATTACCTGGGTTCAAATTGTAAATTTTATGTCCAACTTGGAATTTTTGCATACAAAAGGCAGAATATGGATCCGAAGAAACTGGTTTACGATGCCTTGTATAGCTTTGTATCTCAGCAATTTGAGTACAGAGGCAATACTGAGAACCTGATATCCAATATGATCCACCAGGGGAAACTGCTATACATCCTTGATGCACTGGTTCCGGATGGCCCGGATAGCCTCAAGATAGGATTCAGAAGCGCTCAACTTGATTGGTGCAAAGCCAATGAAAAAGAGATGTGGAGTTATCTGGTTGAAAAGAAAATGCTTTTCTCGGGCGACCGGATGGAATTGGTACGGTTTATCAATTCTGCTCCTTTCACAACTCCTTTTGGACAAAAATCGCCGGGCAGAACAGGGGTTTGGATAGGCTGGCAAATTGTAAAAAGCTATATGAAAAACAATCCGGAGACAACACTTCAAGATATGATGAAAGAGAGCGATTACCACAAGATTCTGAATGAATCCGGGT
>CAIRSO010000243.1 GCA_903881215.1 uncultured Bacteroidia bacterium | reverse complement strand
TGAAAGTTGGGAAAAAGAAATTGCCCAATACAGCGATAAGCAATACGAAATGTTGTTGCTACGCATGAACCCCGACAGTGCCAAACTGAATAGGGAACATTTTCTTTCTAACCTTTACAACAAACAAGACAAGGAAGAATTCGCCAAATTTTTCGATGACACACTACGCGACATTTCCATTTTCAACAACGATATTTTTTCTGTTAAAACCGGTACCGGTGCAAAAATCACACTTTTTGATGAATTAAGCAATTTCATTACTGATAGCTCACAGAGGGATAATTTCTGCAAGGCAATTATTAACCAGTTGATAAACTTCAGTTTTGAGAAAATATTCAATCAGAAATTCGATTTCTTCTCTACCATTTTTGAATACCTCATTAAAGATTACAACAAAGATGGAGGAGGTAAATATGCAGAATATTACACGCCACATGCCGTCTCAAAAATTATGGCCTCAATTTTGGTGGATATGCCTGTGAACAATGTAACCTGTTACGACCCTGCTGCAGGCTCAGGAACATTATTGATGAATTTGGCTCATGCTATTGGCGAAGATAGCTGCACTATTTACTCTCAAGATATATCACAGAAGAGTAGCAGTATGCTAAGACTAAATTTGATTTTGAATAATCTGGTACATTCCATCCAAAATATCATACAAGGCAATACTATGACTATCCCATATCATAAAGATGGGGATAAATTAATGAGTTTTGATTATATTGTTTCAAACCCACCCTTTAAATTGGATTTCAGCGATTTCAGAAATGACCTTGACACAAAGCAGAATCACCAAAGGTTTTTTGCGGGAATTCCTAAAATTACACCTAAGAGTAAAGATAAAATGGCAATTTATCTTATGTTTATTCAACACATAATATTCTCATTGTCGTCAAAAGGAAAAGCAGCAATCGTTGTACCAACCGGATTCATTACAGCTAAAAGTGGCATCGAAATGAGAATTCGAAAAAAACTGATCGAAAAGAGAATGCTTCGTGGGGTTGTGTCAATGCCGAGTAATATCTTTGCAACAACAGGTACAAATGTATCCGTTTTGTTTTTAGACAAAGGTAATACTGATGGTAAAATCGTATTGATGGATGCTTCCAGACTAGGTACATCAATAAAGGAAGGAAAGAATCAAAAAACAGTTCTATCATCAATGGAAGAGGACAAAATCATAAACACTTTTAACAAACATGAAACAATAGAAAATTTTACAGAAATTGTTACTTATGAGCAAATAATTGAGAAAAACTACTCATTCAGTGCTGGTCAATATTTTGATGTAAAAATTGAATATAAGGACATAACAGAAGAAAAGTTTAACTCCACCATGAATGGGTATGCAAAAAATTTGGAATTACTCTTTGAAGACTCAAAAATTCTGGCTTGCGAAATTGGAAAGCAATTGAGCAGATTAAAATTATGAATATCACTAAATCAACAATAGGAGATGTCTGCGACTTTGCCGGAGGAAGTCAGCCGCCGAAAAGCGTCTTCAGTTCGGAGAACAAAGAAGGGTATATTCGTTTTATTCAAACGCGAGACTATAAATCGGACAATTTTTTGACATATATCCCAATAAGAACTGCTAGACGATTTTGTGACCTTGAAGACATAATGATCGGTCGATATGGACCTCCGATATTCCAAATCAGTAGAGGCATATCTGGAGCCTATAATGTCGCTTTAATGAAAGCAGTTCCCAAAAAAAATATTCTAAATGATTACTTATTCTATTTGTTAAAACAAGAGTCAATATTCAGATATGTGGATGGGTTGTCATTGAGGACTGGAGGACAAACAGGAGTTGATTTAGATTCATTGAAGAAATATCCAATTTTATTGCCGGATATTCCTTACCAGCAAAGTATTGTAGACGTTTTAAAAACATTAGATTCCAAAATAGAAATTAACAACCGGATCAATACCGATTTAGAAAGAATCGCAAAAATATTATACGATTATTGGTTTGTGCAGTTTGATTTTCCCGATAATAAAGGCAATCCCTATAAAACTAGCGGTGGCCAAATGGTCTGGAATAAGGAGTTAAAGAAAGAAATTCCTGAGGGTTGGAATCATGGTGAGCTAAAGGAGATTGCAAATATTACGATGGGGCAATCGCCTCCTGGAGAATCTTATAATAATGAAAACAACGGCATGATATTTTTTCAAGGTTGCACAGATTTCGGTAATCGCTTCCCGACTGTTCGACAATTCACCACACGGCCAGCTCGTTTGGCAAAAACAGGTGACATTTTGTTGAGTGTTAGAGCTCCAGTCGGTACTCTCAACATTGCAAAGGATAATTGTTGTATCGGACGAGGTCTTGCTGCATTAAACAGTAAGGATAATTGCATTGCGTATCTTTTTGGAGTTATGAAAAATTTAAAACAAATCTTTGATAGACGCAATGTTGATGGAACAACTTTTGGTGCAATTACAAGGGATGATTTGTGCTCTCTGGTGATAGTGAAACCTGATAAAGAAATCCTAAAAAAATATCATGAAGTTGTCAATCCCTCATTCGACATGCAGAATAAGCTTGAGGTTGAAACCCAAAAACTTACCGAACTCCGTGACTGGCTATTACCTATGCTGATGAATGGACAGGTGAAGGTAACATAGTATAATTTATAGAAATGGACACATTTAACAACAGATATTCCACTTGGTTTTTACCGCTGACTCAGAAACAGAAACTCCAATATGAGAGATTGGAAAAATTGGTATTGAGCTTCAATGGAAATCTTAAAGAAGAAGTGGTTCGTGCAAAGGATAAATACAATTTAAAAATAAGGGGTGTAATAGCGGAGAAAACAGGTGTATCATTGACCTATAGATCTAAAGAGTTGGATTATAGAGAATTTGACAATAGGGAAAGAGCAAATATTCCAATAAAAGTCGTTGACCGTGTTCCATTAAGTTTATTGGAAATTTTTGACAAGTTCGACGACAAGCACATTGAATTGCTATTGCACTACAGGCGAATGAAGATTTCAGCAAGTGAATTAATCTTCCAATTGAAGAACTATTCTGAGTTTTCTAAATTTCACGGAGTTTCATATGATGTCAGTCATTTAAATGATGCAATTCTTCATTTGCAAAAGCTCATTAAAGAAGTTGAAGACTCAGGTATTATAGACGCAATCAAGAACCTCGGTCCAGATTTATTAGGCGCCTATTTCCTTGATGACAATAGAGTTGAACTTTATTGGCTATGTATTGGCCTGTGCAATATAATTCATAATCTACCAATCGAAGATTTCACCTTAGTTGTCCTTACTCATGAATTGGTTCATGGGTATACACACCTCGGTTTTGATAAGGATGGTAATAATTGGGATACTAAAAGATTTTGCAATGCTGACCTGCGAATAATCGAAGGGCTCGCTCAGTTTTATACTGAAATATTATGCAAAGATTATTTTGATCAAGCTTCAAATGCTTTTAATGCTCTATTAACCGAACAAGCATCTGAATACATTTCCTTTAAAGACTGGTTCGGCGAAAAGGAGCCTGACAAATATGAAAAGGCAAGAAGAATTCTTTTGCGTACAAGAACCAAAAAAATAATGGATTACGAGGAGTTCCTCCGTCATTTAGAATTAGTGAAAGAAGATTTTTAGTAATACAGTTCATTATGAATTACAAAAACAAGGAAAGACAAAAAGCGATTGAAATTCGAGATGGAATCTTCAGAGATTTGGGGAATGGAATGTTCTTTGGAAAAGAAAGAGAATTTGTTCTTTCTGAACCTGAGCTGAATCTTTGGCCTGGAATAAGACAAGATGCAAAGGATTATTTTCTAAATAATAATATTTCATGGTGGTCTGGCAATGAAGAACCTACAGGGCATTTGCTTTCCTCGCAAATTGCTTGTTTGAATCACTTATATCCTTTTCGACAAAGAAAAGAATGTACTGACGAAATTCTAAGAAATATTCCGAGTTTGATAATTGAATCACATTTTGTTGATTCCGGCTTTATTGAGTTTGAAAAAACCGGACAAAGGCCATTAGGAAAAGAACGGTCAACACAGCGTGGGGCAAATTCTACCTCAATTGACAGCTTTATGATTGGTAAAAAGCAGAATGGTGAGAAAGTTTTAGTGCTGATTGAATGGAAATATACAGAATCGTATTCGCCAATCTCAGTTTTAATTTCAAATTCTGGCAAGAACAGATTCGAGATTTATCAGGAATTGCTTGAAGATCCAGATTGTCCAATAAGGTCAAGGGATTTTAAAGACTTGTTTTTTGAACCATACTATCAGTTAATGCGACAAACTCTGCTTGGATGGACAATGACAAAGAATAAAGAATACGGCGTTTCTGACTGGCTACATTTGCATGTAATTCCAAATGAGAACAAAGAATTAAGGGAGAGAATAACTTCAAAGAATCTGATAGGTAAAACATTGGAAGAATCGTGGAAACTACAGCTCAAGAATCCAGAAAAATATATCGCAATTAGTCCTGAAAAACTCCTTGAACCGTTAAAAAAATTGCAGGATACAAAGAGTATCATTGATTACCTGACAAATAGATACTGGAAATAGTATCCTATAATTCATGCCAAGAAAGCTCGCCATCAAGCTGGGCTTCTTTTTCTTAAAACGGCGTCCAATTTTGTGTCCTTTTTTAAGGTTAGCTCCCTCTATACCTTGGCTATAAATCTTATTGTATGGCCGAGAAAATTCGTCGTAACCATGTTCTGAAGTCACTTGATATCAAGGAGTCTCCATCTGGGGCCCAAGTTTCATTCAGTATCGTTTTCATTAAAAAGGATGGTGAAAGGGTGTTCGTACCCAGGGCCGTATCCGTTGGGTTGCCGTATTCCCTTTCGGCTCACCGGTTTCGGGGGGTGCTACCGGTAAATATTGCTGGTGACAAAACCGGCCATGTTTACCCGGTCTGTATTGACAATATCCTGGAATATAATGGCTTGGAGGTAACCCTGTAATGGCTGAAATTCTTTGGAATAAGGCGGGTGACCCTCTGATGGCATTTGGGAGAACCTATTTTGCTTCTACCACCGGGGCTCCGGAGATTCATGATGCCGGCGTTGCAGAGAAGTTAATCAAGCCGTTTAAGCCTATCGAGGAATTGGATAACACGGAAACCTTTGAATCTTATACACTAAGTCCTTGGGGGATGGCAAATGACTTTCCGGTTAAAGCGTTGGATATTATTGCCCGGACAGGGGTACTTAACACTGGGTTAAAGTTTATCCGGAATTTCACTTTGGGTCAGGGGATATTCCCGACCAGGGTGACTGGGTATAATGATAGTGGTGATGAAATCCTTCAAATTGTCAATGACCCAAAAATCACATCTTTCCTTGAAGGGAGAATCGTTCGCCGGTATATGGCAAACGCTTTCCGGGATTACTTCAAACTCGGTATTGCCTTTGCAGAATTAATCCCCAACCCGGATGGTTCAGCCATGGCCGGAATCAGCACGATAAACGGCCAGCATTGCCGGCTAACCCAAGCCGAAAATGGTGTGATAAAGAACTGCATTGTTCACGGGAATTGGCCGGATCCTCCGGTTGATCCTTTTAAGGTAATTCCGGTCCTGGACAACTATGATCCGCTTGCTGACTTGGTTAACCGAAGGATTTCTGGTAAAACAGCCGGTAAATCATTCGTCTACCTGATCCGTGATGAATGGGGAAACGAGGATTATTATCCCCTACCCGCCTGGTATTCCGCTTATCGTGCCGGATGGATCGATATAGCCAACCAGGTGCCTGCGTTCCTGAAAAAAGCATACGCCAACCAAATCACTTGGCTCTGGCATGTCAAGATCCCCTATGCCTATTGGGATAAGCGATATCCGAAAAGCATCCACAAGGACGAAGTTGCCCGTATGGCAATGATCCAGAAAGACATGGACGAGATCGAAGGATCACTTACCGGAACGGCCAATGCCAACAAAGCAATATTCTCGCACTATGCTGCCAATGCTTCTGGAAAGCCTGAAGAAATGTGGATGATAGAACCACTGGATAACAAGCACAAAGAAGGTGACAAGCTGGTGACCAGTGCGGCAGCTAACTCTGAAATCCTGTTCTCCCTGATGCTGAATCCAAATGTATTGGGAGCCGGAATGCCAGGAGGAACCTATGCCGGCAACCAGGGTGGGAGCAATATCCGTGAAGCTTTCCTGGTAAATATTGCCAACGCCTGGCTCGATCGGCAAAACATCCTGGATCCTATTGAGGCTTATCTGGCTTTTAATGGAGTTAAGGATGTCCAGCTCCGGTTCCGCAATACCATTTTAACCACCCTGGATACCGGCACCGGTACCACTAAAAAACTTAGTTAACATGCTGTTCAAACAATCTGCCAACCTCAAGATGGAAGAAGTCCGAAAGTTCGTGCCTGTCAGCGCGGCCACAGCATTCCAGAATATCGCACCTTTCATCGAATCCGCGGAAGTCACCTATATAGTCCCAATCCTTGGAAGCGATTTTTATGCCCAGCTGCTGGCCTTTTATACAGATCCTTCAGCAACGATTGAAGGGATAACCGATACCAACCGACCGCACTTTTCCCGCCTGCTGGAATATGTGCAGCGAGCGCTCATCAACCTGACTTACAATTATGGGTACGATTTCATGAATACCATCATGAACGATGCCGGATTTCACCGTCAGGAGACCGATACCGAAAAAGGATTGTACAAGTACCAGGAGGATGCCCTGAAAAGCGGATTCAAGAACAATGGATTCAATGCACTGGATACCATGCTTTCGTTCATCGAGAATCATTTGAACGATTTCCCACTGTTCAAGAATAGCCATAACTATACCATTCGACGGTCTTCGCTCATTCCCAGCACCCAGGTGATGGACCAGATCTTTGATATTAATAACTCCCGCCTTGTTTTTCTTAAGGTCAGCCGCTTTGTTACTCAGGTTGAGGATTTTGAAATAGGGGCTGTCCTGGGTGCAGGTCTTTACAAGCGAGCGAAGGAGGAAATAATCAAGGACGAACCCGATCTGAAAATCAAAACCCTCCTACCCTATATCCAACGACCGCTGGTTCATCTGGCCATCGCCCGTGCCTCCTTTCAACTGGGAGTTAATGTTACTGACCGCGGTCTCTTTTTTGAATCCCAGGAATCTACCCTGATCAATTCCGGGAAAACAACCCCGCTCACGGATCAGCAATTCTATTTATTGGGAGTTAAATCCGAGAAAACTGGCAATGACTATCTGGAATTGCTTCGGGGTTTTCTATTGGCCAACGCCGGAGATTATCCTGATTATATTTCCCCGGGAGGATCCCCCTTTATTCGTAACAACGCCGGTAAAACATCCACCTGGGTATGACGCCAATCGAACTCGAGTACCAGCGCTTCCGGTTTATCCTCCGCACCCGGAAACTCAAAACATCGCATCCGGATTCCTGGAGTGAACTTTCTCCCATTCAGTTATTGGCGGCCGTCAGATTTATCGATGGAACCATCAACGATGATGAGGTGATTATCGTTATGCTGAACCTAACAAAACGATTGGTCCGCAGGTTAACTCCCTATCAAAAGTTCTGCATTATCGATTTAATGAGCTTCCTTCAGACCCATACCCCGTGGTACGATTTCATACTTCCAACAATTGGCGAATTCCGAAAGCCACAGGCCAGACTCAAGGATGAGACTTTCGGAACTTTCATCTTTGCCGAGACCTATTTCGATAAGTACCTCAAATCGGAGGATAAGGAGTATCTCGCCAAATTCATTGCATGCTATTATAGGACCGGCAAGTTTTTGGAAGCCGATATCCGGCCAAATTCAGAATCAATAGTCCTGGAACCCTTGGTTAAACAGGAGGCCATCGCCATTAATTACACCCTCATACGGGAATGGTTGATTCAGGAGTATCCAAATGTTTTTCAGCCCGCAGAGGATCAGACAAAGGCGGCTCAATCCACCTGGCTGGATGTATACGATGCCATCGTTGGTGATGATATCGTAAAGCAGGCAGAATATGCCGACCTGCCAATCTCAACAGTATTGCGATATCTGGATAAACGAGTAAAACACAGCAAGCATGAAGGCAAAATTTAACCTTCTGGTCGGGTATTTTGAAAAGCTGGCCACCCTTCATAAGGGAATCCGGCATTCAACCACGGAGAAGCACTTTTTCCGGTTCGAACTGGAAGAAATGCTGACCGGCATGAAATCCGAGATGAATTATCCTGCGCTGGTTCTGGAAGGATATGACTTCAATTTCGTGGACCACGATTCAGACAACCTGCATAAAAGGGTAAACTGTGCCTTCATGATTTTAGGGAAGGTAGCAGACAAAGGGGATTGGGATGCGGTCCATGCACTCTGGGATTCCCTCGAAGAAATCGGTGACGAACTGGTGGTGAGAATCCTCGCTGATAAACGGGAACGCCAGACGGTATGCCTGGCATACTTTCACGCCAGTTCCATCACCGGTGCACCCATTACGGATATGAACATGATCCATTACGGATTCCGGTACGCTTTCGAGTTGTCCTGGCCCGTTAACAATGAAACAGATCCGGAGGTGTGGAATGCCCTTGAATAACTATCCTGATGAAGAGCTGAACAAGGCGGTGATGCGCTGGGGATTTAAAACCCGGATGCAGCTTAAGGCCAGCGTTGCCCGACTTTCCATGAAAGGCAAGGGCGACCTGGTTAAATCCCTCCAATTCAAAGCTAAGAAAGATTTTGGGGAAATCGACCGGGCGATATTCGCGTTCACCCGTCATGGTGCCTTTTTCAATCGGGGTGTTGGTCGGGGATATATCAGCGTTAACGGTAAAGTGGTCCGGGGTGTAAGAAAGGACAAGTCGCATTCGGCGAACAAACCGGATAACGCGCTGATTCATGCAGTTCAGGGTCCAATTATGAGGCAACCAAAAGAATGGTTCAATCCGGTATTTGCGAAGGCGGTACCCGAACTTGCCGATCTCATCACCAAAACCAAGGCTGACCATATTTTCGATCCATCTCAACTTAAGCTCCGTACCTAATGGCAAGAGAATACACGCGGGAGATTTACCTGTACATAAACGGCAAGAAGGTCAACAACGACATTAAAAGCATTCGTGCCGAAATGCAGCTGCTCATCAATGAGCAGGCCCGGATGACAGTCGGATCCAAGGAATATGTGGAACATGGGCAGAAAATCCGTACCCTGAAAGGGGTATTGAATGAACACACCAACCAGCTTAAACACGTTGATCGTTCCTGGCGGGCCAGTATGAATGCCATGGGTGATTGGTTCAACCGGTTTCAAGCGGTTGGCGTGGCTGCAATCGCTACCGTGATTGGTGTTGTCCTGGCATTCCGGAAAACCGCTGATGCGGCCAACCTTCTGGAGGAACGTCTGGATAACCTATCCGCTCTCACAGGATTGGAAGGCCGGCAATTGGAATGGCTGGGTAAAAAAGCCATGGAATCATCAGTCAGCATCACTTCAACCGGAGTGCGGATCAAGCAATCAGCATCCGACATCGTGGATGCTTATACCAAGGTGGGATCTCAAAGGCCGGAGCTCCTGAAAAACAAGGAAGCCTTAGCAAAAGTCACCGAAGCGGCAATCGTGCTTTCGGAAGCAGCTAAATCTGAACTGGAACCGGCCACCCTGGCGCTGACTACCACGATGAACCAATTCAACCTCGGGGCCAACCATGCCAACCGGATCATCAATACACTGGCCGCCGGTGCACTGGTGGGTGCCGGAGAAATACCTTACCTCACCGAAGTCCTTGAAAAATCTGGAACGACCGCCAGTCTCATGGGGATCAGTATCGAGGAAATGACCGGTATCATCGAAGGTGTGGCTCCGAAATTCTCAAAAGCCAGGGTTGCCGGAACCTCATTGGACCGGGTACTTCTGAAAATGAGGGCCTCCGGTATCGGTTATAAAAATGGATATTTTGAGATTGGCCGCGCCCTGGATGAATTAAGCATCCGGTATAAAAACGGGCAATCCTCCGTGGATCTGTTCGGAGTCGAGCATGCCAAGATGGCTGAGGTCCTGGTCATGAACCGTAACCTCATCGGCCAATACACCAAGGATGTGACCGGAACCAGTGTCGCTTTCGAACAGGGAAGCAAGAACACCGATAACATGGCAGCCAAGCTGCAACAGGCCAAGAACAAAGTCACCTTGATGTATATTGAGATCGGTCAGAAATTGGCTCCGGCCTTGATCTTCTCCACAAATACGCTGAACATATTCCTGCGTGCGCTCATGTCTATGCCCAGGTTTATCAGTGAAAACAGGGTCGCGATCGTAGCATTGGTAGGGGCAATACTGGCATATAACGGGCAGCTCATTGCCTCGCTGGCAGCATCCATCCAGGCAACCGCTGTCAAGGTCAAGGATTCAATCGTGCTTGCCGTATTGGTTCGCCAGGAAGCATTGCACAATTTGATGCTTGCTGCACAAACAGCACAGGTCACCCGTTTAACGATGGTCCAAAAGGCGGCAGTCGTTATGCAGTGGCTTCTAAACGCCGCTCAGGCTGCCAATCCTGTTGGTCTGGTCATTGCCGGAATTACCGCACTGGTTGCAGCCACCATGGCCTATTCAAGAAACAACAAAGAGGCCGTTGCTCTCGAATCCCAGAAAAAGCTCATTCTCGATACCTTGGTGTCAACAAACGATACGCTGGCGAAAACCTATGACGGTGTGTCCACCCAAATGAATAAGCTGAACCGGCTCTCTATCGAAGAGAAGAACCTGTTGCGGGAGAAGATCAACAATACCATTGAGCTTGCTGAAATGACATTGATGCTACAGGAGGCACATCGGAAAGACCTGTATCTGAAAAATGTGGGGTTAAATTTCTGGCAATTCATTACCACGCTTAGCAATTCCAAAAAACTCGAAAAGGCCAGGACCAATGGGCTCAAAGCCGTATCGGATATCGATGAAAAACTCGCCGACTTGAGGGATAAGATCCAGAGCTACAAAGATCAGGGGATAACTCTTGATGACATCCTGAATTCCGAAAAGTATGGGGATGCCATGGGTACACAGTCCATTACCCAGCTTGAAGAGAAACTCAACCTCTATACTACCGCTTTAAATAATGCCAATCAGGGAACGGAAGATCATATCCGGCTCCTTAAAAAGGTAGCGACCACCGAAGCGATGCTATCCAAAGCCCGTGGAACCAACACAAATGGCGTAGATGAAAATTTCAAGCGAGCTGAAGTGCTGAAGGAGATTGATGAGTTTCATCGACAACAGCAGGTCATCATTAAAAAACGGTATGCCGAAAGTCTCGATGACAAAGATGTGTATCTCGAAAAAATGGATGCCGAAGAAATCCGTTACCAGTTGGCTTCCATAAAAAGGCTGCGTGAACATGGCCAGCTTACTTCCGAAGAAGAAATCAAAATACAGGACGTTCTGATCGGGATGAAAGAAGATGGGGAAAAGCGAACCCAGGCAGCTTCCGATGCCCTGTATAAGAAGTACAATGATTTTTACGAGCAGTGGGATAAAGATACTGCCCAGTTTGCAAAGGATACCGGGGAGTACTGGGACCTTCCGGAGGAATTCAAGGCCAAACAACTTGCCTATGATTACTGGCTGGAATCCTCTTATGAGGGCAAGATGCAGAAATTCAAGGATGATTTGGATGCGAAATTGATCTGCCAGCAAGAGTATCACGACAAGGTAGCTGCTCTCGAAAAGGAGCGTGCCGAAAAGCAATTTCAGCAGCTGGAGGATTATGCCCGGGCAGCCACCACCATTATGGATGCAGTCGGCAGCATGCACGAGGCGGCTAAAAACAGGGAATTGGCCGCAGCCGGCAAGAACGATAAAGCCAAGGAAGCCATCGAAAAAAAATATGCCAAGCGTCAGCAGAAGATCGCCACTATTCAAACCATCATCGAGGGAGTTATGGAGATAGCAAGGGTGAACTCCAATGTTGGGGTAAATGCCGATTTGACCCAATCACTCCGGGCTATTTTGACCATTGCAGCAATCGGGCGCACTGCGGCCAACGTGGCTGTTATCCAATCCCAGCAGTTCTCGAAAGGGAAATATACGGTACTTGGATCCTCGGACAATAGATTGTATCAAGCTTCTATTATGGGTCGTGTTAAAACCGGCTATTACACCAAGCCAACACTTGGCCTGTTTTCCGAAAGGGAACCAGAGATCGTTATCGATGGACCCACCACCCGGAATATCATGGCCAACTTCCCGCAGATCATGGATGCCATCAATGCTGCCAAGGTGAGCCAGTACTCGGCTGGCAGGTATCCAGACTTGGGCGGATCCCTGGTTTCAAATGATGAAATGATTGGGCTGCTGAAAGCGAATCTTCGGATGATGCAGGAGGTGAGGGATGCACATCAGAGGCCGGCGGTGGTGAGCTTTCAGTCGATCAGAAAAGCTCAGAATGAATTTAATGCTATAAAAGCGAAGTCAACCATTGAATAATGGAATAACCTAGAAAGAATAGCCTGAAGGTCCCGTTATCTTAGTTAGCTACCATTTCTTGGGCTCTTCCTGTCTGATCAATAATGGATAAAATTGTTTAGATTTGAGTCATGACAATTATGTTGCCTTATGCTTTCCTGTCCCTTAGTTCATTCTAAATTCGCCCAATCATGATAATTCTTATCGACTTGGACGGGACCCTCACAAATACCGCTGACGAGATGTACAAACCCTATAAAGATGGAAAGGAAGACACTAATGCCGAGCTTATACCTACTATAAATGGAGCAAAGGAATTTGTACAAAAGCTGAAATCTGACAACCACCAAGCCTTTATCGTATCGGATTCTCATCCGAAATATGTAAAAAAAATAGCTGAAGAGATCTTCCATTTAGAATATGTTTGTCTTGCCGACAAGCCTAATCCAACAAAAACAAGGGATTTCTTCATAGAAAAACACAAAGGATCAAACACTTCTTTTCCTAACATTGAAAAGGATTTTGACGAATTCATAGTCATAGGAGATACCTGGCTAGATATCGAACTCGGGAGGATCTTGAAATTGAAAACCATTCTGGCGACTCTCTATAAGCCAAATTACATAGACAGTCGTGATGGTATTGGACAGCAATCAAAGCGATTAAAAAGTGGACCGACGTACTATGCAGACAGTTTTTCAGAAATCCATGAGATTATTGCAAATCCACTTTCAAACCTTCTTGCGGTAGAAGCAATCTTCCAGAACCAGGTATCGGTAAAAGCCGTCAAAATTAAAACCCACAAGTATCCGAGTAAATTTACTGCTTACCGCGCTCTAGGAAGGCAAAATTCCGGAGAATGCGACAAATATGGGGCAGCTGATAAGTACTATGAATTCCAGCGTGCTGATAGAAGCCAGGAGACCG
>CAIRSO010000242.1 GCA_903881215.1 uncultured Bacteroidia bacterium | reverse complement strand
GGAGTGGGGGACTGGGAGACTTGGGGACTTGGAGACTGGGAGACTGGGAGACTGGGAGACTGGGAGACTGGGAGAGTTGGAGAGATGGAGAGAAACGTTGGAGAGGTTTTTTCGTATACGACGAGATTGGATCATTATAATATTTAACATGAATAACCCTGAACCACACATCCTGATCATTTTCGGTGCATCTGGCGATCTGACCAAAAGAAAGCTTATACCAGCCCTGTACGAATTATTTGAACAAAAGCTGTTACCCGAAAAATTTGCTGTCTTAGGGGTATCCAGAACTGAACTTTCTGACCAGGAATTCAGACAGAAAATGAGGGAATTTCTGCCAGGCACCTCAAAAAATGAAGCTCAATTGACGATTTTTCTGGAATCGCTTTTTTACCAATCGCTTGAAACTTCATTCGCCGGTGATTACCTCAAACTGAAAAAACGACTGGAGACACTTGGGCAAACATTGTCTATTCCTGCAAATTATATTTTTTACCTCTCAACTCCTCCCCTGCTATACCCAGTAATTCCGCAGATCCTTGCTGAATCAGGACTCAACGATGTTTCGCAGGGATTCAAAAGAATCATCATTGAAAAGCCTTTTGGAACAGATCTATCTTCTGCACGCGACCTCAACAGAAAATTACTCTCCTATTATACCGAGGATCAATTGTACAGGATAGATCACTATTTAGGAAAAGAGACTGTTCAAAACATGCTCGTAACACGTTTCTCCAATGGGATTTTTGAACCAATTTGGAATCAGAATTTTATTCACCATGTTGAAATTACTTCAGCAGAAACTCTTGGAGTGGAGGACCGTGGAGGATATTATGAACATTCCGGAGCATTGCGCGACATGGTGCAGAACCACCTGATGCAACTGGTCGGACTGATTGCCATGGAGCCTCCCGTAGTGATTGAGGCCAACGCCATCCGCAACGAAATGCTAAAAGTGTTTCAGTCGATGCGCCCAATCAGGGAAACAGATGTTCCCAACCAGGTTTTTAGGGGACAGTACACGCAATCCCACATAAATAATGAGCATGTTAAAGGCTATCGCGAAGAAAAAGGGGTTGATCCACAATCCAAGACTGAAACCTACGTCGCGATAAAATTTTTCATCGACAATTTCCGCTGGGCCGGAGTACCATTCTATATCCGAACAGGAAAGAAATTGCCCACCAGAGTGACAGAAGTTGTTATCTATTTTAAGACCATTCCACACCACCTTTTTGTATATCAATCTGATAGTGAGCCCATCAACAATCAACTTGTTCTGCGCATTCAACCAGATGAAGGCATTTTGTTAAAACTGGGTATGAAAGTCCCGGGCGCCGGTTTCCGTGTACAGACCATGAACATGGATTTTCACTACAATGAGCTATCAAATTCCTATTTGCCATCCGCATACAGCAGGTTACTTCTTGATTGTATGCACGGTGATGCCACTCTATATTCGCGGAGCGATGCCGTCGAAAAGGCGTGGGAATGTGTGCAACCGATTTTGGATGCCTGGCAAAACAATCCGGATATTCCAGTATATGGCTACCCTGCCGGTACGTGGGGACCAGAAACAGTGGATAACCTCGTTGAAAACAGCATCTGGCGCAAACCATGTAAAAATCTTGCGCATGATGGGGAGTATTGTGAATTATGAGTTGAGAACTGAGAGTTGAGAGTTAAGAGGTTATTAATTATGAGAGGAACGTTGATGGTTTATAAGGATCCGGAAGAATTGGCGGAGAAGGTAGCTGATCAATTGATGGATTGGATTTCAAAATCAAGCGGAGAGAGATATGATATCGCTATATCGGGTGGATCATCGCCCAATATTTTGTTTGCAACTCTGGCTTCAAAATATGCCAATTCGCAACTTTGGAACAAGACTCATTTCTGGTGGGTGGATGAAAGAATGGTTGCTCCGGATGATCCTGAAAGCAATTATGGAACTGCCAATCAATTTATACTATCAAAAATCAATGTGCCCGAACAAAATATCCACCGGATCTGTGGAGAAAATAATCCATTTCTGGAAGCTGAAAACTATTCCCGGCAAATTGGACAAACACTGAGCCTATTTCAGGGTTGGCCCTGCTTTGATATCATTTTTTTAGGACTGGGTGATGATGGCCACACAGCTTCAATTTTCCCCAATAGGCTGGAATTGTTTAATTCTGCCAATGTTTGTGAAGTTGCTAATCATCCGGCTAAATCTCAGCCGAGGGTTACACTGACTGGAGAAGTGATCAACAGAGCCTCAAAAGTCTGCTTCCTTGTTACCGGAGCAAACAAATCTGAGAGGCTCTCTGAGATTTGGCGGGGAGAAGAAAAGGGGAAAAAGTTGCCCGCTTTCTACGTTAAGCCCCTAAATGGTGAATTATTTTGGTTTACAGACGCTAAGGCCGCCCAATCCCTGAGCGATCTCTAAAAACAATTTATTATCAGGTAAATAAAATCTACTTTTGCACCTTCCAATGGATAAGAATATCCAAAGATTTGAATTGGATAGCATTAACAGATGAAAAGAACCCCATTTTATGCCAGAGAATAGAAAAACCGGACATATTATCATGTTTGCGGTGACTCTGATTTTTGGAATCAACATACCGCTCTCAAAATCACTTCTACCACTATGGATTTCTCCGGAAGGACTTACCTTGTCGAGGATCCTTTTTGGGGCAGCAATTTTCTGGATTGCCTCCATTTTCATCCCTCACGAGAAAGTAACTTTAAAAGAACATCGCTTTTTTTTCATTGGAGCGTTGGTCGGAGTAGTCTTTAACCAGGGACTTTTCATCACAGGTTTGAACATGACCTCCCCCATCGATGCCTCCATTATTATCACATGTGGTCCTCTCTTTGCGATGATCTTTGCAGCAATCCTGTTAAAAGAACCTATTTCACTATTAAAAGTTACAGGTGTCCTGGTGGGTGCTTCCGGAGCTATCCTATTGGTTTTCAACGGCCATCAAGCTACAACGTCACATACCAGCAATCTTACCGGTAATCTGATGGTATTCGGCAGTGCAGTCATTTACGCCTTTTATCTGGTATTTACCAAGCCTTTAACGCTCCGATATTCTCCAATTACTCTGATGAAATGGATGTTTTTATATGCTTCAATATTGGTTACACCTTTTTTTTACAGGCATATATTATCGGCTCCGGTATATGTTCATCCAGAAAAAATTGCAGTGCTCCAGATGGTTTACACCTTATGCTTTGCAACCTTTCTGGCCTATCTTCTAATTCCAATGGCACAGCGACGAATTCGTCCGACCACCATAAGCATGTACAATAATTTTCAGCCTTTGATTGCTTCCATTGTTGCTGTATCGGTTGGAATGGACCATTTTAGTGTCATAAAAGGACTTTCAGCCATACTCATTTTCTCAGGCGTTTATCTGGTTACCAGAAGCAAAGCCAGACCCGAAAACGAGAAAGGCGTTTTGGATGAGTGGGAAAAAGCTACTTGATTTTGATAAAATCAAGTAGCTTTTTCCCACTTTATTCTTCCATTTGTAAATAATATTGCTACTTTTGCGACATAATAGAAGATAATAACGATGATTTCGAACAATGCACTTTATTTTTGGTTTTATTATCCAGTCTTTCAACAGGAGATCGGCGAGTAAGGCATTGTTCTAAAAAACGATAACATACAAAGAGGTCTCCAGATTGGGGGCCTCTTTTGTTTGAGAGATGAGAGATAAGACATAGGACATGAGAATATATTTCAGAACATAAACTTTAGGCACTCTAGGCACTTTAGTTCACTTTAGGCACTTCTTTATGAAATTAACAGTAGTTGGATTGGGTTTGATAGGTGGATCGATGGCAATCGACTTGAGAAAAAGTCGCTTTGCCACAGAAATAATCGGGGTGGACAACCGTCCGGAGCATGCTGCTGAGGCAGAAAAACTCGGCATTGTCGACAGAATTTGTGATTTTGAAACCGGCGTGAAAGCAGCAGATCTGGTTTTGCTAGCTCTTCCTGTCGATCAGATTTTGGCTTTACTTCCAAGGGTACTCGATTTGATATCACCTTCATCCACGGTAGCAGACGTTGGATCGGCCAAACGACAAATTGTAGATTGCATCGCCAATCATCCGTTGCGCGGAAATTTTGTGGCCACCCACCCAATGGCGGGAACAGAAAATAGCGGTCCGTCTGCAGCCATCCCCAAACTATTCGCCGGGAAGCTTACCATTGTGTGTGACCATGAGCAGTCGCGTCCTCAGCATCTGGCACTTGTCGAAAAGATGTACCAGTCGCTGGGAATGTCGACAGCCTACATGAGCAGTGATGAGCAAGATCACACGACAGCTTTTGTTTCGCACCTTCCCCATGCGGCGGCCTTTGCACTGGCAAATGCAGTACTGGCTAAGGAGGAACGCAACATTATTTTCGATCTGGCATCAGGAGGTTTTCAGTCCACAGTTAGGTTGGCAAAAAGTTCACCGGAAATGTGGGCTCCAATCTTCCGACAAAACCGCAACTATGTGGTCGAGGCAGTAAATGCCTACATTCATCACTTGAAGGAATTCAGAGAAGCTTTAAAAAATGACAACGAGGAGCAGTTGTTTCAACTTATCCTTGAGGCAAACAAAATTCGCACAGTCTTAAGTGGCGAAAGTACCTCAATGACAAAAAATGAAGAGACAATCGTAAAATTATACACCAAAAAATAAAACTCAAAATGGTAGCAAATTTAAAAGTAATGCCCATCAGTCACTGGTTGCCGAAGATCGACAATCCATTGCTGATTAGTGGTCCATGTAGCCTGGAATCTGAAGAACAGGCACTCTCAACGGCCCGTGAACTGGCCAAAGACAAACGTGTTTTCATCTACCGTGGAGGTATCTGGAAACCCCGTACCCGTCCGGGGATGTTTGAAGGGGTAGGTTCTATTGGTCTGGAATGGCTTAAACTGGTCAAACAGGAGACTGGATTAATGACCGGTACTGAAGTAGCCAACGCTCAACATGTCGAAGAGTGCCTTAAGGCGGGTGTCGATGTGATGTGGATTGGTGCCCGCTCCACCGCATCACCTTTTGTTGTGCAGGAAATAGCAGATGTGCTGAAAGGTACCGACCAGATTATCATGGTAAAAAATCCAGTCAACCCGGATGTTCAATTGTGGGTTGGGGCCCTCGAACGTCTTAATCAGGCTGGCTTGAAGAATTTGGTGGCCATCCACCGTGGTTTTACTCCTTTCAGTGAAACCAAATACCGCAACTTTCCGAATTGGAAAACGGTTATCGAACTGAAACGTATTCTTCCAAATCTGCCAATCATATGCGATCCTAGCCATATTTCAGGCAAGAGGGAATACCTCTATGAAATTTCCCAGAAGGCATTTGACATTGGGCTCGACGGACTCATGATTGAATCCCACATTGATCCATCATGCGCATTAAGTGACAAAGAACAGCAGGTTACACCAGCTGATCTGGCTAAGATCCTTGACAAGCTGGTGATCAGGTATGCCAGTTCAGAAGATCCGCAATTTGAGAACAAACTCGAGAATTTGCGTGCGCGAATCGACTCGATTGACCATGAAATTATGGAGGTTCTTGCCCAGCGGATGGGAATTGTCAAACAAATAGGGGAATACAAGAAAGAGAACAAAGTAACTGCCCTTCAGATCAATCGTTGGTCACAGATCATGGAAGACCGTAGCAGACTAGCAGAAAAATTGAGTCTGGATGATGCTTTTATCAAGGCACTTTTCCAGTTGATCCACGAAGATTCGGTGAGGCAGCAGTCTGAAATTATGGACAAGGAGTAGACCCTGGACTGGGAGACGGGGAGACTGGGAGACAGGGCGAGTGGTTAAAATGGAAATAGTGAAACAGGTAGAGAGATTCGGGTTGGTGTAGGGGCGGCCTGCGTCCGCCCTTCAACCCTACCGGTTATGCTAGATAGAAAACAGGAAACGGTGAAACGGTGAACAGTCGGGGCTGCCCTTGTGGCTGCACATCAAAACTACCGGTAAAGCTTGAAAGAAAAGGTGAAAACTTAAGAGGATTGGTTTAAGCTATCATTAAATGTCTTTTGTCAATTGTCCAATGATCTTTTGGAGCGCTTTCATTGTGGCCGGTTCAATTTTTGAAAAGGGGAGTTCTTCTTTGGCAATGTAAATCATCATCAGGGCGATATGCTGATCTGACTGGTCGAGTGCTGCGTACAGGGCTGACTTATGAAGCCGGTACGATTCGCGCATCAGCCGCTTCAACCGGTTGCGGTCGACAGCATGTTTAAACAATTTCTTGGGAGCAGAGAAACCTGCCTGAGCGGGTACTTCAAATGGCATATCTCCGAAAATTTTCCACACAATTCTAAGAGGATAAGACAAAAAGCTATTGCCGGAGAGAAACAATTCCCCCATCAATTTCTGACTGCATAACTTTTCCTCTTTTCGAAAGGTAAGGGAAACTAATTCTGTCAAATTCCTACTTGTGGTTTTTGTTGAAATCAGATATGTATTTGTCCAATGCCGATGTCATGGAAGGAGTTTCAGGAAGCGGAGCTTCAATATCAACATTTAGGTCTGCATCCCTAACTGCCTTGGCAGTGGCGTACCCAAATGTCGCAATTTTAGTTTCGTTTTGCTTAAAATCGGGGAAATTAAAAAACAAGGATTTAATGTCGGATGGGCTGAAAAACACCAGAACATCATAATTAACATCCTTTAAATCAGACAAGTCACTACAAACAGTCCTATACATGACTGCTGCTTTGAAAGTCAGTCCGGCAGACGTCAGCATCTCGGGCACTTCATCTTTGTGCATATCGGAAAGAGGAATCAAAAAACTCTCCTCCTTGTGTTTCATCAAAACCTCCAAAAGCTCAGAGAACTTTCCGGGAGCGTAGAATATTTTGCGCTTTCTGTAAACTATATATTTCTGCAGATAGTGGGCTGTGGCTTCTGAAATGCAAAAATATTTCATCGTATCAGGAATGACTACTCTCATCTCCTGCGACATACGGAAGAAATGATCAATGGCGGTACGACTGTTAAAAATCACAGCTGAGAAATCCAAAATATTGATCCGTTCTTTTCTAAAATCTTTCGCCGAAACCCCCTCAACATGAATGAAAGGACGAAAATCGATCTTCAAATTGTTCTTAACAGCCAGATCATTGTAAGGCGAATTTTGAAAATTCGGCTCTGGCTGAGTAACTAATATTTTCTTGATTTTCAACTCTTTACTATATTAATATTTTTAATACTCTTCAACTTCATGCTCCGGTGGCCAATTTGACAACCAAAAGTATTGGAAGAATTTCAAGGGCACAAAGGTACAAAATCAAATAGAATATTGAAATACCTACCCTGGCGGCAAAATAAATACTTCTGATGATAGACATCAGGTAGAAAATTAGAATCAAAGACGGGACAATGAACATCGAAAATATCCCAAAACCAGGTACAAGCGAATGAATTGTCGCCACCGGTAATAAAACTAACCCTAACACGTTATGATAAAGCATCATGTTGAAGACAAGTTCGCCGGTAGTTTCCCTTTGAGAAAACACAGAACCCAATAATTTATATATCAATACTTTGATCATGAAATAGGCATTCGCGGCAACGAAGACAAGCAGGAACAATTCAATTCCTGTTGATCCCATCGACATGCCATTGTCCCTTGCAATCAGATAAATGGCAAATGGAAGAAAAAGATAGAAGATCACATTAAGCCTGAAGATCCCAAAGTTACTGCTGTAACCTCTTTCGCGGTACAACCGGGAAGCAGCAGAAAAATTTACGACACTTTGGAAAACCTGAACGATGTATTTTGAGAAACCAAAGCGCAGGGAGGCAAAAACAGTCCAGCCAATAAGAACCAGAAAAAATGTCCAGTCCTGGCCTGCCGATTTCATAGGTTTTCCATCAAATCCATATGGCTTATCGGGCTGTTCGACAATGGCTATTTCCAGGGATGTTGAATCGACCGGAAACGGTGTTAAGCTCCAAAAATTGAGTGTGTCTCCTTCAGTTTGATATATCCCCGGATTACCGGTGAAAATATTTGCGTTCAGATTCACCCCGGATTCGCCATTTTGAACATCGGCGGTTATATTATTGTCTGATGCTCTTGCTGCAAATGTCTTCTTTTCAATAACTTTTTCTGCTTTTTTGGCAACAGCACTTTCCGATTTTCTTACAATTCCGGGATCTGTCTTTTTGACAACAGTACTTTCAGCGTTTTTCACAGCTCCGACATCTGCTTTTTTACCGACGACAATATCTTTTTTTACAGCAACACTTTCAGTCTTTTTCCCGGTGATTTGCAGGTGGTACTGCTCAGCTGCCCTGATAATGGCATCCTCCTCGCGAAGTTGGTAATCAGTTTTCGGAGCAGGTTTTGTTGTTTGAAGTTTTATGTTTTGTGTGGAGGATTTGGCAGACTGTTGCTTTGCATTTTGTACAGAAGATTTTGCAGTTTGTGGTCCACTGTTTTGAACAACTTTTTTGGCACCCTGCTCCTTCAATTTTTGTGTTGGAGCCTTGGCCGTTTGCTTCTTCGTTGTTTGGGCTGATGATTTTGATGTCAACTGCTTCTTTTGGGTGTTTTTTTGGGAAACGGTATTCGCTCCTTTCTTAGGAGCTTGCCCAGTTTTGGTCTTTACAACCGCCAAAAGTGAATTGGATTGAAGCAGCATTGCACGAATAAATATTGAGATGCAAAGATAGCAAAAAGTGTTTCAAAGCTAAATACCCGTAACCATCCTTCTGCTGTTCCAATTGAACCATCTATTCAATATCTTTGCCTCATGGAAAGAAATAAACAGCAGGCGATCTATTTTGCGCCAATGCAGGAATCGACAGATTTTGTTTACCGGAGGGCACATGCCCTCCACTTTGGCGGCATTGACAAATATTTTTCACCATACTTGCTGTTGCAGAAAGACGGTTCATTAAAGAAATCCCACCTTCGGGATACAGCACCCGACAACTGTCAAGGTTATAATCATGTTCCACAGATCATGGCCGGGAATAGTCAGGATTTTACATTTCTCGCAAAGCATCTGAATGATCTTGGCTATGAAGAGATCAACTGGAATCTTGGATGTCCGTATCCCATGGTTACCGGGAGAGGAATGGGATCAGGCTTATTACCACGCCCTGACAAGATAAAGGAGATTCTGGATCAATCACTGCCAATGGTCAACGGCAGGATTTCTGTTAAACTCCGGGCAGGGTTGGTTTCCCCCGACGAAATATTTGAGGTCATTTCTGTTTTGAACAGTTACCCTCTGGCTGAAGTTATCCTCCATCCCAGAATTGCCAAACAGCTTTATTCGGGGACCCCGGACTGGGAGCTGTTTGAAAAAATTACCGGATTGATTAAACATCCTTTGGCATACAATGGGGATCTGAATACGACCGATGATTTCGAAAATGCTCAAACCAAATTTACATCCGTCGATACCTGGATGATCGGAAGAGGCATGCTGAAAAATCCATTTCTGGCCATGGAGATCAAAGGAGTACAGCTTCCCGCGCGGAAAGTGAGGATTGAACTTCTCGAGAATTTCCACAGTGAGATTCTGAACAGTTATACCACGATGCTTAGCGGAGATAGCCATTTAATTACCCGCATGACGAAGTTTTGGGAGTACTTCTGCTTTTTGTTCCCCAATCCGCACAAATCCTTTAAGCGGGTGAAGAAATCGGTAAATCTATCTAAATACGAGCTTGCCGTTAGGGAGAACTTTATGCTTCTGCGGAGCGAAGAGTAATTCCGAACCACTCGCCCAGTCTCCCCCTCTCCCAGTCCCCTAGTCCTTCTTCAATGCGCCAGCAGCCAGTTCTCCGCTGCATCCATCTCGACTTCCAGCGGAACGACGAGCTCGACGGCATGCTCCATCTCCTCCTTGACGATTTTTTTAACCGCTTCGGTCTCTGACTTTAGAAGATCGAAGTTTAATTCGTCGTGGACCTGTAGCATCATCTTCGAGGCGATGTTCTCTGCATCAAACCTTTTTTGTATTCTGACCATAGCCACCTTGATGATATCGGCAGCTGAGCCCTGAATAGGCGCATTGATGGCATTGCGCTCGGCAAAACCACGCACAGCAGCATTTTCGGAGGTAATATCCTTCAGGTAGCGTCTTCTGCCCATGATCGTCTCGACGTATCCTCTTTTCCTGGCCAGCAGAATCTGTTCGTCCATGTACATTTTTACCTGTGGGAAGTTGATAAAATAATCATCGATCAACTGCTTGGCCTCACTTCTTGGGATATTCAGCCGTTGAGCCAATCCGAACGGAGAAATTCCATAAATGATCCCAAAATTGGCGGTCTTGGCCTTTCTCCGCATATCAGAGGTCACTTCATCTAGCGGTATGTTGTATATTTTAGAGGCAGTTGCTGCGTGAATATCCTCTCCATGCGCAAAGGCTTCGATCATCACCTTATCTCCCGACAAAGCTGCCATAATGCGAAGTTCAATCTGCGAATAGTCGGCAGAAAGAAACAGGTGGTCGGCATCCCGTGGGACAAATGCCTTGCGGATTTCCCTTCCATTTTCATCGCGTATCGGGATGTTTTGCAGGTTGGGATTGTTGGAGCTTAGCCTTCCGGTTACGGCAACGGTCTGATTGTAAGAAGTATGAATCCTTCCGGTTTTTGGGTTTATCAATTTTGGCAGGGACTCGACATAAGTTGATAATAGCTTTTTCAGTCCGCGGTGCTCCAGAATTTTAGCGATGATCGGGTGACGGTCGAGCAAGGTTACCAGTACCTCCTCATTGGTAGAATATTGTTTTGTTTTAGTCTTTTTGGCCTTGGGATCGAGCAACAACTTGTCAAAAAGAATTTGCCCCAGCTGTTTTGGAGAGGAGATATTGAAAGGTGTGCCGGCCATTTCCGTAATTTCAATTTCCAGCTGGATAATCTGCTCACGCAGGATTACAGCGTATTGATGGAGTGCATTTACATCGATCTTCATACCGGAAAGCTCCATTTCGATCAGCACCTTTAAAAGTGGCATCTCAACTTCTTCGAATAGCTTGGTAATTTTGCCTTCGATCATCTCTTTTTCCAAAAGCGGTTTCAATTGAAGGGTAAAGTCGGCATCCTCGCAGGCGTATTCCTTGATTGTCTGCAAGTCGACCGAGCGCATGGAAGTCTGATTTTTACCTTTCCCAATCAGTTCAGAAGTGGCAATCTTCTTGTAGCCAAGATAGATCTCGCTGAGGAAGTCGAGGCCGTGGCGCAATTCAGGCTGAATCAGGTAATGGGCCACCATGGTGTCGAAGATCGGTCCATGCAGCTTGATCCCGTACCCGGAAAGCACCAATGCGTCAAATTTGATGTTCTGGCCGACTTTTGTGATGGTCTCACTGTCAAAAAGTGATTTAAATTCTGCGACCAGCTCTTTGGCCTCCTTTTGGTTGGCAGGAACAGGAATATAATAAGCCTCTCCCTTTTTATAGCAGATAGAGATACCGACCAGCTGGTCCGTCAGCGGATCTAATCCGGTGGTCTCGGTATCGAAGCAAAACTCTCTCTGTCCGGAAAGTGTCCGAATCAACTCGGCTCTGGCTTCTTTACTTTCAACCAGGTGATAAGAATGTTGATAAGAATGAATCTGGTCCAGGTTTGATACTGGTTTAGTAATCACCTCTTCGGCAAAATCGAAAAGCGATCCCTGAGGATTAACAGGTTTCTGAACAACCACTTCCACCTTTGGAAGTTTCGCCAGCATATTGCGAAATTCCAGTTCGGTAAAGAGTTCATTCAGCATTTGCTGATCCGGCTCTTGTCGCAGTAGTTCTTCCGGACTGTGGTTCAGCGGAACATCCAGGATGATCTCTGCCAATTTCCTCGACAGCCGAACCTGCTGTTCGAAGTTGATCAGGCTCTCCTGCTGTTTCCCCTTTAGCTGGCTGATATTGGCATATACGCCATCGATACCTCCGTATTGATTGATAAGTATGGATGCACCTTTGGGTCCAATGCCGGGGCAACCCGGAATATTGTCGGACGAGTCGCCCATCAATCCAAGGAGATCTATTACCTGTTGCGGGAACCTGATCTGGAAATTTTCACATACCTGATCAATCCCCCAGATTTCCATCTCATTGCCCATTCGTTTGGGTTTATACATGAAAATATTGTTTGAGACCAATTGGGCATAGTCCTTGTCGGGTGTGACCATGAAAACCTGGAAATCCTCTTTCTCAGCAGTTTTGGCCATCGTACCGATTACGTCATCCGCTTCATAACCGATGCATTCGAGTGCCGGAATCCGGTAGGCTTCCATCATTCGGCGAATGTATGGGATGGCTATTCTGATGGCTTCCGGCATGGCTTCGCGGGTTGCCTTGTAAGCTTCAAAGAGTTCATGCCGGAAAGTTGGTCCATGCAGGTCGTAGGCAACGGCAAGGTGGGTGGGCTGTTCCAGTTTCAGAATCTGTTCAAGCGTATTGACAAAGCCAAATACGGCTGAGGTATTCATTCCCTTTGAGTTAACACGGGGATTGTTGATAAAGGCAAAATAAGAGCGGTATATCAGGGCGTAGGCATCAATCAAAAATAGCTTTTTCATCGAACAAAATTTATTTGACCAAAGCTACTAAAAAGCGAAGAGCCGGCAAATATATTGCCGGCCCTCCAACCTTTACGGATAAAATCTTAATTGCTGCCTTGGCAGTTTTGCACGCATTTTAGTATACCACTTAGTCCTGTGTGTTTCAGAAAATAGTAGGTATTTTTCCCGTCGCGTGTTGAAGCCAGCACACCTTTTGATTTCAAAATTCCAAGGTGGTGTGAAGTTGCTGATTGTTCTATGCCCAAACGCTCATAGATTTCGGTCACAGTTAACCTTTGACTACCTTCCAAATAGCTCACAATGGTGATCCGCATCGGATGAGCTATTGCCTTCAGCATTTCTGCGGCGTAAGTCAATTTTTCTAAAGTTTGTTCGTTCGTAATCATGGGTATAATGGATAGAAAATTCGTAATACATTAATACAAATATATAGATAACATGTAGTTAATCAATGGAACAAATCGTTAAAATGTTTAATTTAGAACAGGTACAAACAGTCTCGTCATGGCTGAAAATTTGTTACTTTTGACAGTACCAACTGCTCATATTACATGGCATCAAAAAATGATATAATTGCACCGGTTGAAGCTGAGTTGATTCATTTTGAACCGTATTTCAAAAAATCAACCAAGACAACTATTCCACTGCTGGATACTATCATGCACTACATTCTCCGTCGTAAGGGGAAACAGATGCGACCCATCCTTGTATTCCTTTCTGCCAAGCTAAATGGCGTGTTCAACGAGCGGACCTACCATGCTGCCCTGACCATAGAACTGCTGCATACAGCGACTTTGGTGCACGATGATGTGGTTGATGAATCCTATCAACGCCGGGGCTTTTTCTCAGTCAATGCCATTTGGAAAAACAAAATAGCGGTTTTAGTCGGCGATTTTATTCTGGCCAAAGGGTTGCTTTGGTCGATCGAACACAAGGATTACGATATATTGCATTTCATTTCACAGGCTGTCAGGGAGATGAGCGAAGGGGAGATTCTTCAGATTCAGAAAGCAAGAAAACTTGATATTACTGAAGAGGTTTATTTTGAAATTATACGCAAGAAAACGGCTTCCCTGATGGCCACCAGTGCTGCAGTTGGAACCTGTTCGGTGACAGAAGATGTTCAAATTATTGAACGAATGCGTCTGTTCGGCGAATATGCCGGCATCGCCTTTCAGATCAAGGATGATCTTTTCGATTTTCAAAAATCAAATTTATTGGGAAAACCTACCGGGAATGATCTTCATGAAAAGAAGATCACCTTGCCATTGATTTATGCCCTCAACCAGGGAAGTGCTTCCGAAAAAAGGGCGATGCTCAACATCGTTCGCAAAAAGAACAAAACTACTCCAGACCTCACCGAAGTATCAAAATTTATCACTGCAAAGGGTGGATTTGACTACGCCGAAAAAGTGATGCAGGAATACCACCAAAAAGCCCTCGAACAGTTGAAACCTTACCCGGATTCGGAGTATAAGCGGGCGTTGGTGGCGTTTGTGGGGTATATAACTACCAGGGAGAGCTGAGGAAAGTACTTCAAGTACTTAGAATACTTAGAGTACTTAGAGTGATCTGCGCTTATAGGGTTCCTGGAGTACTTGGGGAAAATCCGCAAAGGGTCAGCAATATACAGCCTGGAATATATTGTTAAGTGTTTTAAAAATCGTATATTTGAGTGTGTCATTTAGATTTTTAGCCCTCGTGTTAATAGCTAAAAATCAATAAGATAAATCCTAAATTATTCCTGAATCCCTGACTTTTGAATGAACAATATTTACAAGAAACTGGAGCTCGGCTGGCCCGGCAAAGAGCTTGAAATAAAACCTGAACCCCGCGTACTCATTGAAGATCCCACAAAATCTTACGGTGAACCCAACACCGAAAATATGCTGATCCATGCCGACAACCTGCTTGCCCTTAAAGCATTGGAGCAGCGGTTCTCGGGCAAGATAAAGTGCATTTACATCGACCCTCCTTACAACACCGGCAATGCTTTCGAACATTACGACGACGGACTTGAACACAGCATGTGGCTTAACTTGATGAAGCCGCGGCTGGAATTGCTTTATAAATTGTTAGCCAATGAGGGCAGTATCTGGATTTCTATCGATGACGACGAATGCCATTATTTGAAGGTGTATTGCGATGAGCTTTTTGGAAGAAAGAATTTTGTCAACAACGTGATTTGGGAAAAGAAGTATTCGCCTCAAAATGATGCAAAATGGCTTTCCGATAGCCACGATCATATTCTTGTTTATGCCAAGAACAAAGAGGTTTGGCGACCGAATCTACTACCAAGAACAGAAGAAATGGACGGTCGTTATAAGAATCCGGATAATGACCCACGTGGAATCTGGACCTCTGGTGACTGTTCAGTAAAAACATATTCTGCATCTACAGACTATCCTATCGAAACCCCTTCTGGACGTATAGTCGACCCCCCTTCTGGTTATTGTTGGAGATTTTCTAAGGACAAATTCGAAGAACTTAAACGGGATAATAGGATATGGTTTGGTGAAAATGGCAACAATGTTCCTCGTATTAAACGATTTATTACTGATGTAAAGGACGGATCAGTCAGTAAAACGATTTGGTATAGAACTGAGGTTGGTGATAATCAGGAAGCAAAAAAAGAAATTAAAGCTTTCGAAAAT
>CAIRSO010000241.1 GCA_903881215.1 uncultured Bacteroidia bacterium | reverse complement strand
AACTTTTGATGAAATACGAGAAGTAATAGATGATTTCAGAAAAGGGAATTTTATAATCATCGTTGACGATGAGGACAGGGAGAATGAGGGAGATCTTGCCTTTGCAGCCCAACTTTGTACTCCGGAAAAAATTAATTTCATGGCAAAACATGGAAGAGGTTTGATCTGTGTATCTCTTGAAGGAAATCGTCTTGATGAATTAAATATACCGATGATGGTACAGGATAATACTTCGCGATTCGAAACAGGGTTCACTGTTTCAATTGAAGCCCGGGAAGGTACTACAACAGGAATTTCTGCTGCAGACCGCTCTGCCACAGTACTGAAGCTTCTTGACCCAAAAGCAATTCCGCACGATTTCGTCAAACCAGGACACATGTTTCCTATTCGCGCGCGTGAAGGCGGTGTACTTGTAAGAAGCGGACAGACGGAAGCATCTGTTGACTGTGCAAAACTTGCGGGCCTTTACCCGGCTGGTGTGATCTGTGAAATCATGAATGATGATGGTACAATGGCCAGGATGCCGAACCTTGTCGAATTCAGTAAAGAACACTCAATTAAAATTATCTCCGTTGCAGATCTTATTCGTTATCGCACTGCGCACGAAAAATTTATTAAAAAAGCTGCTAGCGCCAAATTGCCTACTCAATATGGAATGTTCCAGATTACAGCTTACGAAGAATTGGTTTCAAATTCGGTTCATATTGTGATGCAAAAAGGGGATGTGGATCTTAATGTCCCAACACTTGTGCGGGTTCATTCTGAGTGTTTCACTGGCGATATTCTCGGCAGTGCACGATGCGATTGTGGTGATCAGCTTGAGGTTGCGATGCAGGAAATTGCGAAAAGTGGCGGGGTTATTCTCTACCTCAGGCAGGAAGGCCGCGGAATCGGGCTTGTAAATAAATTGAAAGCATATGAGTTGCAGGATCAGGGATTTGACACTGTTGAGGCAAATGAGCATCTCGGATTTGCAGCTGACATGCGTGACTATGGAATAGGTGCCCAGATTCTTGCAGATATGGGCATACGAAAAATCCGCCTTATGACAAATAATCCGCGGAAAATAATCGGACTCGAAGGTTATGGGCTTCAGGTTGTTGAACGAATCCCTCTCGAGATTTCGCCAAGAAAAGAAAATGCCCGCTATCTGAGCACAAAAAAAGAAAAACTTGGACATTTACTTGAAGGAGGATTTGTATGTCAACCGTAATCGAAGGTTTTCTGAATGGCAGTGGTAAACGTTTTGGCATTGTCGCAAGTCGTTTTAATGAATTGATTACCCGAAAACTGGTTGAAGGTGCACTCGATTGTCTAATCAGACACAACGCAGATAAAGATGCAATTTCTATTGCCTGGGTTCCTGGTGCTTTTGAAATTCCGATCGCTGCCCAGAAGATGGCTCGTTCTAAAAAATATGACGCTATAATTTGTCTTGGTGCTGTTATTCGTGGTAGCACGCCTCATTTTGACTATGTTGCATCTGAAGTTTCCAAAGGTGTCGCAAAGGTCAGCCTGGACGAAGATGTTCCGGTGATTTTTGGCGTTTTGACAACTGATACTATTGAACAGGCAGTGGAAAGAGCGGGCACCAAGTCGGGAAATAAAGGGTGGGATGCAGCTTTAAGTGCGATTGAAATGGTCGATCTGTTCACAAAATTTTAAAAGAGCTTTCTTTGTTCTTAACAATTCTCAGGAACATTGAATACAAACGATTTTAAAATATCAGTATATTTATTTTGTAAATAAAATGATTATAGTCGATATAAGTAGTCTTGTCTGGTTTAGAAATTAAAGGTTGTAAAAACAATAATGAATATTGATGAAAACAAAAACGAACATCCATTTAAGCATCGTCATAACTCGCGTGAACTTGCCTTACAAACACTATACGCTTGTGAAGTAGGGTTGACATCTGAGTGGAAAGTCATGCTTGACCAGATTGCCGAGTCCGGCCTTTTTTCTGATGAAATAAAGAAATATGCACGGGAACTAGTAACAAATGTTTACAATTCACTTGAGCAGATTGATAAAAGTATTCAGGAAAGGGCTGCCAATTGGGAGATGAAACGAATGGCTGCTATCGATCGAAATATCATCCGTTTGGCTGTCGCAGAGATGACCTTTTGCGACGATGTGCCGGTCAAAGTTGTGATTGACGAAGCCGTTGAGCTGGCTAAAACTTTTGGTAGCGAAGACAGTGGAAAATTTGTCAATGGAGTGATTGACTCTATTCACAAAAAAAGCAAAGGACAACAAAAACAGAGCCTTTCTTGATACAATCCTCAGGAACGAAGGCTAAATAAGTATTGCCCTGCATTGTTGGTTGATTTCTGTAAGATTGTCAAGATTATCCCTGTTCGGCTTTTCGATATTTGATGTTTAAAAATCTGTTCATGTACATCTTGGTTATATCTCGGAGATAAACCACAGGTAGTTACAAATAATTCTGAAAGGAAAATTATGGATTTGATCCACGCGAGAAATAATCGCATTTTTGCCCTCCTGGTATTTGCAGTCGCCTTCGTTGTTTTTATCCTGACAGCTGCACCAACAGTTGCTTTCTGGGATTGCGGAGAATATGTAGCCGCAGGACATTCCTTAGGAGTACCTCATCCTCCCGGAAATCCGCTCTTTATGATGATGCTCCGGGTTGCAAGCATAGCGTTCTCTTTTGTTCAAGATGTCGGTTTCCGGATGAATATTCTTGTTGTGTTAATGAGTGCGTTGACTGCGATGTTCATGTATCTTACAGCTATTAGAGCTGGAATAGCAATCATGGGTATTCCCGATACAACCTGGAAAAGAATCGCTCTCTATACCGGTGGTATTGTCGGTGGGTGTTTCGCCGTATTTGGTACTACATTCTGGTTTAGCGCCGTTGAGCAATCAGAAGCCAATCCGGTAATGATGTTTTTAGCATTCTCCACCTGGCTGACTCTTGTTTGGGCACAGAGTAAAGATCCAAATCGTGATAAGTTTTTACTCCTCCTTACTTTTTCAAGTTTTCTAGGAATAGCTGTTCATATGTATTCCATGATTATTCTGCCTCCTCTTTTTCTATTTGTCTTAATTGTCGACAAAGAAAAAAGAGTTGATTGGCGGTTATGGTTGACTGTCATTATGATTGGAATTGTCGTTAAAGATCTCACACTTTTTATCTTCACCGGTTGTGGCGCAGTTCTTATTACCTTTGTCTTCTCACTTGTAGAAGGTGCTCATCAGAAAAAATGGCGTTTTTGCTTTTTATTATCTCTACTTGCAGTTCTTGGTTTTTCATCCCATATCTATCTTCCGATTCGTTCAGCTCAGAATCCAATGATCGACGAGAATCATCCTGCAACATGGGAAGCTTTTGATCAATTTCTGCAGCGGAAACAATATGGTAACGAGGATATGATTTCCCGTATGTTCTGGCGACGTGGTACACTTGCTCATCAATTTGGTGTT
>CAIRSO010000240.1 GCA_903881215.1 uncultured Bacteroidia bacterium | reverse complement strand
TACCAGAGTGAGCCTAAGATTTCGTCAGGAACATGCAACGGTTAGAATTTGAGAGGCTGAAAAGTGTTTTTTTGGCGGAAGACAGGTTACACGCAGCAAATCAAATTACCTATCAGCAAGTGCACCTGTACACCAGCCGCTGGTGCAGTGCCCAAATTCCAAATCAGCCCATAAACTGAATAATCTTCTTTTAATGTAAAACTATACATTTGATCTGTTCTTTGAATCGAATCCGTATCTGGGATGGCAGGGCTTTGATCTGGTCTTCCCTTGCATATCCAGATATCTGGACTGAGACCATGTATAGATGCACTCGGCCGTACTCCATTATCGCCAAGGAATGAGCGGATGGTAATATAGGGCCAGAAAGTTTTCATATCTATATCATTTTTTTCCGCAAGTTTTTTGCGTACCTCTTCAAACGGCACTTCTCTTTCTTTAACAATTGATTCAAATAACTTTTCTGAGCGTGTAAACATAGTATCTCTTCTTGGTTTTTTTGCAATCATACTAAAACTCCTAAGATAATGGAATAGTCGAATTAATCTTGAATATCATAACGTTTATAAAAATTTTATTTTAACAGGTTTTCGGTGATTTGCCCATGGTTGATGTTCTGTATATTCATCAGCTTCTGAACGCTTTTCAGAAGCATCCCATCCGTAACCTGGCGAGAGTGGTGTAAGATAATCATGGTGCTTTTTGCTAAAAGACAAGTGCCCCTCAGTTCTATCGTAAAGATAATCGGTAGGTCTGGAAAAATGATTATCTATCGAACGTTCCCAATCCCAGCAGAGTGAACCATATGAACGATCTGCATCGAGATTGAAATTCGCAATTTTTTCGGGAACCTCATTTCTCGTTAGTTGCGCCATGACATAACAGGTGAAATCAACAGGACCACCTAAGTTTCGATTCATTGTATTCTCATTCAGTCGATCAGTTTTGTCTTGGTTTTCCGATTCCTGGTAATTTTTCCGCGTTTCATTATCTCCTGATCTATTGTCAATGAGTACCCTCGGGTCATCACCGGTTTTAAACGGTCCACTGACTGTAGAGGGTTTTTCGGATGGATTATGATTATTATTTAGATCAGTAGAAGGATATTTCCATGGCTTAACAAACTGAGTCGGTATCTCAGCATCATGATTCTCTGATAGTGGGTGTGATAATACATGAAGTGATTGGCTCATAAGAGTGTAATCGGTTCCAGGTGGATCGGTTACGGTTTCTCGCGGGTAATCTTTTTCGCGTCCCGATTGCTCAGGCACACCTTTACTCCAGGCAGATACAAACGGGAAAGGCGTCACTGGATCCGGGTGAAGCATCTGATCAGGACTATCATAAATATTAACAATGTCAATAATTCCTCCATAAGTCTCAAACAACGCAGTTTCCAAATCAACCTTGATATCGATTCCCCTTCCAATACAAACAAGTGGATAGGAGATCTCCCAGGGAAGTGGAGTAGCCAATCCTTTCATTGATAGAAACCAATGGACAGATAACAGAGCTTGATAAAGAGGCAGTTCTTCAAAGATGTATCTGCCCCATCGTTCAGGGAAGGAGCTAATACTATTGAAAAAATTGTGGATATTGGCGTCAACAGCACGGGGATACTGTGTTAAGGAATCAAGCATTGCAAGGAGTGCGAAAATTGCTCTGCTCAGATCTTCTAAAGAATCTATATAATCTGGAGGCCCACTTCCAATTGCACCTTCAGGAAGAGGTGGAAGTGGTACTGATGAGAGATCTATATATTTGTTTAAAAATTCTGGCGGTTGCGGCGGTGCATAGTTGTCAAGGAATGTTGTAGAACTTTTGACATTTCGCATAAACCATTCGTATGCTGTTTGTAAATCATCAGGAGAGGGATACCCTTTACTTCCAGGTTTTATATCTGCAATAATTTGAGGCGTTTTATCAATTCCATCAACCGGATAAACCTTTTGTAACGCATCAACTATGAATTTTGCCAGTTCGCTTGGCAAGGCTGCCTTACAATCCCATTTACTTTGACGATCTCTTCGGGCATTATCACTCTGCCCAAGTTCATATTCTGGACGTAGTTTATTTACAGCCCCCTCATTGTCTTCAAAAAGATCGTACATCGAGGCGCCGGTTCCTTTTTCAAATGCAAGCCATAGATGTAATGCTGATGCTGCATAATGGTTGTATCTTTCATCATTCTTGTAGTTCTGTTCGTAAAGCCAGGTGTCCATGTGGTTTTCAACAAGTGCATGTCGACCCCAATGAAGCCTGTATGGGCCTCCCACCTTAGTATTTACAAAAGCGTGCCCGGTTGTATCTGCTGCGCAATGACTCATCCATCCAAGTGCAAAGGCTCGAAAACGGTTTTTCCATGTCTCATTTTGTTCTTGCTCAGCCATTTCCCAAAGTGTCCGTGCAAATTCAAATGTTTTACGGTAATGGAGCATGTCATTCCAGGGGAATAGTGCTTCGTCGAAACCTTTTGGAACCGAACCCAACGTGAATCCTGCGAGATCATATTGAGTGGATGCCAGAGCGACAATGATCTTCCGCAGAAGTTGGCGTTTACGATCATCAATAGCCCGTGCTTGTTGTCTTTGTCCACCAGATGCAGTATCTTGTATATCCGAACTTCTTTGGTAAGTCTCCTCATATTCTTCTTCATAAGGAGTGATTATATCTCTTTGAAGTCCTTCTTCTAATAGAACACCCAGATAAATACCCCACCAAAGGCCATATCCCAATGGTGGTCTGAAATCGGGTAGTGAGAAGAAAAAATCGGGTCCGATAGCTCCGAAAGCCAGATAGGTAGGTTCGTTTTGAGCTATCTTTGAAATTTCATCTGCAGAAAGTCCAGTACCCTCAATGAAAAAATTACCAGCCTCGGTATTTGCTGATAAATTATGAATAGCTTCACGCGCAACGTGCATGTGAATGTAACGATTCGGCATGAAGAGCTCCTTTTGGTAAGAGGAATGTTGTTGAACTATTTTATTTATTGTAACCATTTAGATGTCAAAGACTCGAACATGCTGGTTATTCTCCTGAATTGCGAAGACAAGTATGATAAAATAATTTTTAATT
>CAIRSO010000239.1 GCA_903881215.1 uncultured Bacteroidia bacterium | reverse complement strand
GGTATCCTTCATAAACATGACAGTAGATTTTATTATCGTTGAAAGTAAAACCGTATTCACCAAAGAGTGGCTGCCATGGTCCCCCTCTTGTGCTATAAATACCGCTACCAACTTTTGTTAACCAATTACCCATTTTAAGAAGGACATCCTGCTGATTTTGTGGAATCACTCCTTCTCTGTCGGGAGCTACATTTAAAAGCAAATTAATATTCCGAACTGCACAATTTGACAAAAATACGACTACTTCTTCGAAACTAAAGACTTTTGAATTTGGTCGATATCCCCAACCTCCTTTTTGAAGGCTGACGCATTTTTCACCATATTGCTCAAAGCGAATATCTCCTGTAGTAGATGAACCACCTTCCTCAGCATGGACATCGCCTATCCACGAAAAACGTTCGTTTACCACCAAATCGGGTTGATATTTACGTACCAATCCCATTATTCCAAGCGCTTTACCTGTTTCTACGTCCTTTGTAATGTACTTCTCGTTTATTGGCCATTCATTATTAGGGTTTTGAAATTGTCCCGGATCCCAAAAAGCTCTTTCTAATTCCTTATTTACAGTTTGACTTAACCATCCGCCATCCCAAAACATATAATCTATTTTGCCATATTCTTTTAAAAGTGTTGTAACCTGTTCATATACTTCTTCTTTCATGTCACGAGCATCCTCTTTATGCCAGGCTGCCGTTTTATACCCCCAAACATTTGGTTTGCAGTCTTTTCCTGTAACATCGTAATATCCAGGGTAACGCCAACTCATGGGAGAATAATACATCCCCACATGAAGACCAGACGCCCTGACAGCATCAGTATATTCTTTTATTAAATCGCGCCCTAAGTCTTTTTTGCTTGTCCAGCTAATGGGGTGTTTACTATCAAACAGTGCAAATCCTTCGTGATGCCGTGTTGTTAGTGCCATATATTTCATGCCTGCTTTTTTGGCTAAATTAGCCCATTCGGTAGCATCAAATTTAGCTGCTGTAAATCCCTTTTCAGGATCTCTTGCCCTTCTCTGGTAATAATCCTGCCCCCAAGCCTCCTGATGCCGCACCCATTCACTACCTTCTTTCATTGCCGCATAAACTCCCCAATGAATAAACATTCCAAATCTATCATTCAGAAACCAGACCAATTTTTTATCGGGTAATTGTGTCACACTATTATCTTCTTTCAGAATTCTTGTTGGGATTTCTACAAATTCCTGAATTTTTGGTATTGGGGCTTCCCCCAGATAACTTAATTCAATTTGATCAGCAAAGCCACTACCATTTCCTGTAGGGTGAATGAAAGAAATTAACAAACCTTCAACACTGTAGGCGGTTTGAAAATCGATACTCACTTTTGTATATTCAGTTAGTGCACTGGAAACAGATTTTGCAGCGCCTCCATAATCACTTACCATCAATTGAACCTCTTCAGCGCCCGATTCTGTTTTAACATAGGCTGAAATTCTGTAAAGACTATTGGGCCTGACTTTGGTTTCTTGCATACAGAAAGCTCTTTCCGGACCAATTTTTACTGCAAATTGACCATCGTATGCATCTT
>CAIRSO010000238.1 GCA_903881215.1 uncultured Bacteroidia bacterium | reverse complement strand
GGTTCGCTTCATTGTGTTACTATGCAGCTTCCGGTTGGAGTAATATAAGTATCAAAAGAAATACAACGTATTAATTTATATGTTAAAAGTAGCCCTCATACAGCAATCCAATTCTTCTGATTTAGCTTTAAACAGAAAGAAACTGACAGAAAGCATTACAAAAAGTGCATCGGAAGGTGCTGAGTTGGTTGTATTGCAGGAATTGCACGAATCAAAGTATTTCTGTCAAAAAGAGGATGTACAAAATTTTGATTTTGCTGAAACTATTCCCGGAAAGGCAACTGACTATTATTCTAAACTTGCCCAAGAGTTACAAATTGTTCTTGTGACTTCGCTTTTTGAGAAAAGAGCAGCAGGGCTATACCATAATACTGCGGTCGTTTTTGAAAAAGATGGATCTATTGCAGGAATCTATCGAAAGATGCACATTCCTGATGATCCGAATTTTTATGAAAAATTCTATTTTACTCCTGGGGATATAGGTTTTAAACCCATTCAAACATCCATCGGAAAATTGGGAGTTTTGGTCTGCTGGGACCAATGGTATCCGGAGGCAGCAAGGCTGATGGCACTTGCAGGGGCTCAGATTTTAATATATCCCACGGCGATCGGTTGGACATCAAATGATGGAGAAGAAGAACGAAAAAGACAGGTTGATGCTTGGATAACGATTCAGAAAAGTCATGCGATTGCCAATGGAATACCTGTGGTATCAGTTAATCGCAACGGACACGAAAAAGACGAATCCTCTGATTCAGAAGGAGTTGAATTTTGGGGTCATAGTTTTGTGGCCGGACCTCAAGGCGAAATTATTTCCATGGCTCCTGAATCGGCAGATGCCAATTTGATTGTTGAAGTTGACTTAAATGGGTCTGAAAATGTCAGAAGATGGTGGCCATTTTTGAGAGACCGAAGGATTGATGCATATGAAGAATTAACGAAACGTTATCTTGATTAAAATGGAAAATCTATTTTTAAAGTACATGGGACAACGGTTGGAATCAACTTCCTCAAAACACGTTCATCAGGGTCCTGTTGTAACGATCTCACGGGAGTGTGGATGTCCAGGGAACAAAATTGCAGAAATGCTGACAAATAAATTGAATAAAAGAATGATTAAAGAGGGTCATTCTCCCAAATGGAAATGGGTAAACAAAGAAATTCTTCTCAAGGCATCTGAGGAACTTAAAATAAATCCGCGGGATGTTGAGATTTATGTTAAAGCCAAAGAGAGCGGTGTGTTGCACGATTTGGTTGCCTCTTTTACGGAGACCTACCATGTTCGCAACGCGAGTATCAAAAAAGTAATTCATGATGTAATTTACAACCTTGCAACAGACGGACATGTGATCATTGTTGGCAGGGGTGGTGGTGCAATCACCTGGCAAATTCCAAAATCATTGCATGTCTATCTTGAAGCCCCACTTTCATGGAAAGCCAATGTGGTAAGTTCTCAAAAGGGAATAACCATTGCTGAAGCCAGAAAATTTGTCTTGGAAAGAGATTTACAAAGGCTAAAGTTCAGGGATAACTATCGGACAAAGTTCTCTGATGAGATTTATTATGACGAGCGTTTCAATTGTAAATCTCTTTCTGAAGAACAAATATGCGATCTGGTTTATAAGGCGGTTGAATTAAAAAACCTAATATAAAGAATCAGGTCAACCATGGATCAAGGAAATAAGTATGACTATTTAAAAGCTTATGCGAAATATTTCGGATTGGTGTTTCAAATGATCGTACTTGTTGTACTTGGCGGTTTTGGTGGAAAATATCTGGATCGTTATTTTCAGCTTGATACGC
>CAIRSO010000237.1 GCA_903881215.1 uncultured Bacteroidia bacterium | reverse complement strand
TGATAGACTCTTCTTTCGCATCCAGGATAAAACCACAGGTATTGATGGCGACCATACGGGCATCCTTTACACCTCCGTCGTGAACAACCTGATAGCCATTGGCAGCCATCTGGGACAGGAATAGCTCCGAGTCGACGAGGTTTTTCGAGCATCCCATTGTGACGACATTGATAGATGTGGCCATATTTTAGTTGAGAGTTGAAAGTTGAGAGTTGAGAAGATGGGAAAATTTGAAAATTTGAAAATTTGAAGATGGGAAGATGGGAAAATGGGAAAATTTGAAGATGGGAAGATGGGAAAATTTGAAAATGGGAAGATGAAAAGATGAAAGTTCTTATAATCAGCACATTAGCATATTAGCATATTAGCACATTAGCACATTAGCATATTATTTGAACAGCGAATCAACAAATTCGGTTCTTTGGAAAATTTGAAGATCGTCCAATCCTTCGCCGATGCCAATGTATTTAACAGGAATCTTAAACTGATCTGAGATCCCGATTACCACGCCTCCTTTGGCTGTTCCATCAAGTTTGGTGAGAGCCAGTGCAGTGACTTCTGTAGCCAGCGTAAATTGTTTGGCTTGTTCGAAGGCATTTTGTCCGGTAGAACCATCCAGAACGAGCAATACTTCATCCGGTGCATCCGGAAATACCTTCTGCATTACTTTTTTGACTTTGGAAAGTTCGTTCATCAGGTTGATCTTGTTGTGAAGCCGGCCTGCTGTATCGATGATAACCACATCCGCTCCGGAGGCTTTGGCAGAAAGAAGCGTGTCATAGGCCACAGAGGCTGGGTCGGAGCCCATTTGCTGCCTGACAATCGGAACGCCAACACGGTCGGCCCATATTTGAAGTTGTTCAATGGCAGCAGCACGAAAAGTGTCTGCAGCACCCAGGACCACAGATTTGCCGGCTGCTTTGAACTGATGGGCTAATTTCCCGATGGTGGTAGTCTTGCCAACGCCGTTTACACCAACAACCAGAATGACATAAGGATGAGCTGATTTTGGCAGATCGAAATCGGCAACCTCAAACGAGTTATTCTCTGCCAGCAAGGCTGCGATTTCGCTTCGCAGAATCCCGTTTAACTCGGAAGTCCCAACATATTTGTCGCGTGCCACACGCTTTTCTATGCGTTCAATGATCTTAAGTGTGGTATTTACCCCAACATCAGATGAGATCAAAATCTCTTCCAAACTGTCGAGAACTTCGTCATCTACCTTTGTTTTACCAATGACAGCACGGGAAAGCTTAGAGAAAACGCTCTCTTTTGTCTTCTCAAGACCTTTATCGAGACTCTCTTTTTTTGATTTCGTAAAACTGAAGATACCCATAGTGAAATTGTTGAGGGGAGGGTTAAAGATAGGAACAAAGTTACAATGGAAAGAAGCAGAATTGATTTGAAGTGATAAAAAAAGAAAGCTCTCATCAAACTGACGAAAGCTTACTTTAAATATTTTTAAGTATCAACTACTTTTTGGCAAAATACTCTTTTACCATCTCGTTGGGAACGATCTCCTCAACAAATGTATAGGCACCGGATTTTTCCGATTTAACCATTTTGATAACCTTGGAATATGCTTTTCCGGCACCTTTCTGAAGTGATGCAACTACTTTCTTTGCCATAGCTCAATTATTTTATTTCGCGGTGTACGGTGACACGCTTCAAAATTGGATTGTATTTTTTCAGTTCGAGACGTTCCGGAGTATTTTTCCGGTTCTTCTTTGTCACATATCTGGAAGTACCAGGAAGACCGCTTGCTTTGTGCTCGGTGCATTCCATGATAATCTGCTGTCTGCCAGTTTTCTTAGCCATTGTTCAGTACTTATTAATAATTTTCGATAAAGCCTTTTGTTTTCGCCTCTTTCAAGGTGACGTTCAGGCCGTTTTTATTGATCGTTCTCAACCCGGCGGCTGATACATTCAGTTTGATCCAACGGTCTTCTTCCGGTAGATAAAACCTCTTGGTGAAAATGTTCACCATGAATTTCCTTTTGGTTCTCCGCTTTGAGTGGGAAACGTTGTTCCCAACCATCACTTTTTTACCTGTAATCTGACAAACTCTAGACATTGTGCGTATTTTTTAACTTCTGTCCCACTTTTTTTAAACAGTGTGCAAAGTAACGACTTTTTGTTTTAATAATCAAACAATGGCAAACATTTTATTCCAAGTTTTTTTACCACCTGTTTATTTCTCTTTTTAATTACATTTGAATGGATTTCAAATGATTCACGTGGCAAGGACAACAATAAAATATTATCCTACTTTTTGGCAGGCGGTTAACCTGATCGTCCTATATACCTTTTTGCAAACTATTATCGATTTTCCTCTCGCATTGTACGATTATCAATATGGAACAGATTGGTTACGAGAACCTTTACTTAAGCTTCCGGTTTTCTTCGGGACTACTTTTATCATTCTTCTTTTGGGTACGCGTTACGCCGGATTGCCCTACCGGGAGATCTTTCCGCTGAAAGCATTTCGATGGCTGACTGTACCTGCCTTATTTGTTTCGCTGCTTTCACTACAATTTTTTATGAATGCAATCTCACTCCATGTCGACAAGATATTGCCTCCTCCCGGATGGTTTTTAGAGCTTTTTGCCCGTCTGTTCGAATCAGATCTTGGAATTTGGGGAGGTATTTTGAGGGTCGTGATATTGGCTCCGATTGTCGAAGAGTTGATTTTCAGGGGCGTAATTTTTTCAGGATTCCAACGTATTTACCCTTCCTTTTTGGCCATCTTTTTCTCTGCGCTTCTTTTTGCTCTATTTCATTTAAATCCCTGGCAGTTGATTCCGACATTTCTTTTGGGGCTCGTACTTGGTTTTGTGCGGCATCGGACAGGCTCATTGCTGGCTGCAATTTTCACCCATGCTTTGCACAATGGGATGGTATTTTTAGCAGTTTATTACCATGAAGTTTATGATCAGATAGGGTGGATGCAAGCCGGTAAGGCCTATAATTTCATGCTTCATTTTCTTATACTTGGACTAGGTCTTACCTTCCTGTTTTATCTGACTTCAAGGGGTAATATACTTGGTAGGGATAGAATGAGATCCAAGAATTTAGAAAAAATCTAAAATCCAGTCCATAGGATTAGTGGTCGATTGAGATAGCCATCAAAAAATGTCTCAAATCTTTTCCCAATTTGTAAAAATAGTTTATTATCTTGCAGGTCGCATTTTTTTGGAATTGTTCTTCTGTGTGATTGCGTAAATTTTCTTAAGTTTATTTTGAAGGTTATCTTTAACGATAGGAGGATTGGCATTTGTTTAGTCTTGGTTCT
>CAIRSO010000236.1 GCA_903881215.1 uncultured Bacteroidia bacterium | reverse complement strand
GGAAAACAATTTAATTTTTGAGCACTGACTTTGGCTATTTTTATCATCGTTAAAATTATCATCTCTAATTTTCAATTTATTAAACGATTTCATAAATTTGATGTCAAACGATTTTGAATGACTTTAAAACTTTAATCTCCAAAAATCTCATTCCTTATGAAGAAGAACTTTCCTCTTATTTCAGTCCGCTCACTTTTGATTTTGTCCTGCTTATCTCTAATCTTAATGCAAGCAAATTCTCAGAATAAAGCTGACTTCACCACCAACTGGCCACAATGGCGTGGCTTATACAATACAGGAGCTGTGGCCGGAGGCAATACGCCTGTTGAATTCAGCGAAACAAAAAATGTGAAATGGAAAACTGAAATCCCGGGGAAAGGTCATGCCACACCTATCATTTGGGGCAATCAGATCATTGTTCAAACAGCTGTAGCAACTGACAAAAAAGTAGAAAAACCGGCTGCAGGAGCTCCCAGTCAAATGGCTCCTAACCAAACAGATCTTATCCATCAGTTTAAAGTGATTTCGGTGGATAAAAATTCAGGCAAGATTCTCTGGCAAACCATCGTTAAAGAGGAAATGCCCCTGGAACGCACCCACGAACTGGGTAGCTGGGCTTCTAATTCACCGGTAACCGATGGGGAGAATATTTATGCCTTCTTCGGATCCCGCGGACTTTATTGTCTCGACTTTAAAGGAAATATAAAATGGGAGCGCGACTTCGGTCAGATGGAAATTGTGGCAAACTTTGGAGAAGGGAGTTCCCCTGCACTATCAAAGGACAAAGTTTTTATACAATGGGACCATCAGCAAAAATCCTATTTGTATGCCCTTGACAAAAAAACCGGCAAAGATACCTGGACCGGAGAACGCGAAGAAATAACCTCCTGGGCAACTCCACTGGTTGTTGAAGTGAACGGGAAAACACAGTTGATTACCAGTGCAACCAACAAGGTAAGAGGCTATGATGCCGATAACGGTAACGTCATTTGGGAATGTACCGGATTGACCAGAAATGTGATCCCTAATCCAATGTATGCAGACGGAATCCTCTACATCATGAGCGGATTCAGAGGAAATGCACTTAAAGCAATCGACCTCGCTAAAGCAAAAGACCTCATCAATGGCACTCCTGCCATTCTGTGGGAATACAATCAAGATACTCCTTATACCCCCAGTCCAGTATTGATGGATGGCAAACTCTATTTCTTAAAAGGTAACAATGGGGTAATGACCTGTTTGGATGCCAAAGACGGCAAAGTTATGTACAGCAACCAAAAGCTGGATGGTATCACAAATATTTTCTCTTCTCCTACCGGAAATAAAGATAAAATCTATGTGGCCGGTACCAATGTGGTAAACGTAATCAAAGCAGGCCCGGAGTTCTCCATTCTGGCAAAAAATTCATTGGACGACACTTTTCATGCTTCTCCCGTCGTCGTTGGCAATGACTTGTTTTTGAGGGGCTTCAAGTATCTGTATTGCATTTCGGAAAAGTAAGCAACTGAGACAGTACAAGGAAATCTTGTACCTATAGAAAAAGCTTGTGCAGATTAGCAAATCCGCACAAGCTTTTTTTATAAAAACCAAGGATATAACATGTTTCCTGTCTCTGAAACAGCATAACTGATAACATATTGCTTTTCAATACCGATCTCCGCTGTCAACGCTCTTTGGACTTAAGCACCATGGCCATCGACTTCGGCTGCAAAACTTCATCAAGCGTCTGTGTAAGATGAATTTCGGTGATCCGCCCATTAAAATAAAGAAATTCCCGGTAGGTCAGCACCGGCAGCACATACAAAAAAAATTGTCCACTCAGTGATTCAGGGTACAGGTTTCGCAGGTAATAATTGGAGGATCCTGTTACAATGAATTTAACGCCATAATGGTCAATCAAATATTTGATGATCTTCGTGATCTTAGGCAGATTCTGAATCTCATCGATGCAAACCAACAGACGCTCATCATTTTTCAATCCTGAAATGCCCGCCAAATCATGGAAAATTGCATTGTAATCCTGGTTCTCAAAGGTCATCTGGTCCAGCGGATTATCCAGATCAAACCACAACCGCTTCCCATCAAACTCGTTGAACAGCTGACGCATCAGGGTAGATCTTCCCACGACTTTTCGAAATTCCCTTGAGAAATAAAACTGGACTTCGAAACCCATTTTGCTGTAAATAGTAATATAATCCATAAATTCATCAAATCTTTCATTCCAGAAAGTATATCTATTTGGTACTTTTGAAACAACTAAATTCTGTACTTGTGAGTCCATCCAATTTCAATATGAAGAAAGCCGTGCTCTTTTGCTTGCTGTTTTTTCAGCTTTATGCCGTTTCCAGCCAGAACGCCGGGAACAAAACTGACCTTTCAGGATCCTGGAAATTCTCTGCAGACCCCGGAGACAAAGGCATTCAAGAAAAGTGGTTCAGCCGCTCACTTTCCGATAAGGTGATCCTACCGGGATCCATGTCGACCAACAACAAGGGTGATGAAATTACTTTGAACACCAAATGGACCGGCCAAATCGTTGACAGTTCCTATTTCAAAATCCCGGAATATGCCAAATACCGGGCTCCCGGAAACATCAAAATCCCATTCTGGCTGCAATCTCTCAAACACTACCAGGGTGCCGCCTGGTACCAGAAAGAGGTGATATTTCCTACCGCATGGAAGGGACAAAACATCACCCTGTTCCTAGAGCGCTGCCACTGGGAAAGCCGTCTCTGGGTGGATGATGTTGAAATTGGCATGCGAAATTCTCTGGGCACTCCCCACATTTATGACCTGACGGACAAGCTCTCTCCGGGCAAGCATCTTTTAACGATCTGCATTGACAACCGCACGAAAGAAATTGATCCCGGACTTAATTCGCATAGCATCTCAGACCATACCCAAACCAACTGGAATGGAATGGTTGGTCAATTGTTTCTTCAAGCCAAACCATCCATAAATATTGGCAATGTTCAGGTATTTCCTGATGTCAGAAACAACAAAATTGCGACCCAAATCTCTGTGGTAAACCCTACCGGGAAAGCGATGAAGATCAGCCTTTCGCTTGAGGTAAAAGGGGCCATTCCAAACAAGAAGCAGTCAACAGATTTCGACCTGTCACCAGGTGATAATCAATTATCCATGGAGTATTCTATGGGCTCAGACGTAAAATTGTGGAGCGAATTTCATCCCTTTTTGTACAATCTTACAGCAATCCTGACAGAACAAACCTCCCGTCAAACGGATACTTTTGAAACCACCTTTGGCATGCGCGAAATTAAAACCGTCGGACGGGAACTTCAAATCAACGGAAAGCCGTTGTTCCTGCGCGGGACACTCGAATGCGCTATTTTCCCAAAAACGGGTTACCCTCCAACCGATGTTGCTGAGTGGCTCAGGATTTATGCAGTCTGCCGGGCTCACGGACTAAATCACCTGCGATTTCACTCATGGTGCCCGCCGGAAGCCGCCTTCGAAGCCGCAGATCAGGCAGGATTTTACCTGCAGGTTGAGTGTTCCTCCTGGTGCAACCAATCAACAACCCTTGGAGATGGAAAGCCTTTCGACAAATATCTCTACGAAGAAAGCCAACGAATGGTGGAAACCTACGGAAATCACCCCTCTTTCTGTATGTTGGCTTATGGAAACGAACCCGGAGGCCGGAACTATATTCCCTTCCTGAAAAAATTTGTTGACTTCTGGAAGGAGAAGGACAACCGCCGGATCTATACTGCCGGCGCGGGGTGGCCAAGCCTGCCTGAAAACGACTACCTCAACACACCGGATCCTCGCATCCAGGGATGGGGCGAGGAATTGAAAAGCATCATCAACGGGAAGGCTCCTATCACAGATTACGATTGGCGAACGAAAATAGCAGCCCTTTCTCAACCAGTAGTGAGCCACGAAATTGGTCAGTGGTGCGTTTATCCCAATTTCAAAGAGATCGCAAAATACACCGGAGTCGTCCGGGCAAAAAATTTCGAGATATTTCAGGAGACCCTGACAGAACATGGCATGGGTCAACTGGCGGACAGCTTTTTACTGGCCTCCGGAAAACTCCAGGCACTCTGCTACAAAGCCGACATAGAGGCGGCTCTGAGAACCCCCGGTTTCTCTGGCTTCCAGCTGCTTGATTTGCATGATTTCCCCGGACAGGGAAGCGCTTTGGTTGGCGTATTGGACCCGTTTTGGGACGAAAAAGGCTACATCTCGCCCAAAGCATACAGCCGTTTTTGTAATTCAACTGTTCCGATTGCCAGAATGAAGAAATGCATCTTTACCAACAATGAAACCTTTGAAGCCTCTATCGAAGTAGCGCATTATGGAGATCTTCCGCTGAAAGCCTGCACCCCGGAATGGAGAATAACCGATCAATCAGGAAAAACAATTCAATCAGGAAAACTGAGCACTGCAGACATTGCATTGGGAAACTGCATCCCATTAGGCACCATTTCTGTTCCATTGTCCAACCTGCCTGCACCCTCAAAGATGGCTTTGGAAGTAACCGTCAACTCCTTCAGCAACAACTGGGATTTCTTTGTTTATCCTGCTGATAACAAGGATATTCCAAATTCTGAAAGGATCAAAGTTGTCTCCTCGGTGGATGCTGAAACAGAAAAATTTCTTACACAGGGCGGATCAGTCTTGCTGACCCTTCAAAAAGGAACGCTAAAACCTGAATTTGGGGGAAATATTGCCATCGGATTCTCCTCTATCTTTTGGAACACTGCCTGGACCAAAGGACAAGCACCGCACACGCTGGGGATTTTGTGCAATCCAAAACATCCCGCTTTGTCTGAGTTTCCAACAGAATATCATAGCAATTGGCAGTGGTGGGATGCCATGAGCCACTCAGGCGCCATCGACCTTTCTTCCCTTCCTTTTGGCCTGAAACCCATTGTCCGGGTAATTGACGATTGGTTTACCAACAGACCACTCGCACTGATCTTTGAAGCAAAAGTTGGAAAAGGCAGAATTGTGGTATCCGGAATTGACCTGACGAACAATCTGGACCAAAGGCCCGAAGCCCGGCAGCTACTGTTCAGTTTAAAAAAGTACATAACAAGCAAGCAATTTCAGCCAAATACAGAAGTTCCGACAAAAATTCTTCAGAAGCTGACAGGTTTATAAAACGATCTCCGTTAAAAATTTGATAATCTCTGAAAAGGCTTGATTTGTTTAACCTCTACGAGGTAAAGATTTTCTTTAGGTGGTTGTTTTTCTACAATACTTTATCCGCTACGCGGAAATTTCGATATGGTGGTTTAATATATTGTCAAAAATATCCATGTTATTGAAATGCAATTAGATATCAAATTGAGTTTTCCGCGTAGCGGATAAAGTATTGTAG
>CAIRSO010000235.1 GCA_903881215.1 uncultured Bacteroidia bacterium | reverse complement strand
TGGTGGTTATGCTTCAGGATCCCTGATAAAGAAAGGCTGGTCAATCAACAAGGCTAGAAAAATAACTCTTCTGGTTTGTGCTATAATTATTCTTCCTGTCTGTTTTGTGCCAGTAATTCCAAGCAAATGGGCTGCAATATTTTTAATCGGCATTGCCGCTGCCGGGCATCAAGCCTGGTCTGTAAATGGCTATACTTTAGCATCAGATGTTTTTCCAAAAAAAGCTGTTGCTTCTGTAATAGGTATTGGAAAAATGATCGGAGTAGCTGTTGCAATCATCGCAGATTTGGCTTTGGGTGCAGTTTTGGACACGGCAAACAACTCGGGTTACTTTTGGGCTTTTGTAATTGCCGGGTTCTCTTATATCCTTATTTTGGGATTTGTACATCTTCTAATGCCTAAGATGATCCCATTGGATGATGATTTAAACCATTTAATGCCCTGAAAAGGAAGTTTTATAAACCACAAAGCAAATTGTAACACATTTATTAAGTCAAAATAATCACACAAAACCCAAAATATGGAAATTATCATCTCAGAAACGAAGCAAATTCTTGGTCTAAAAGCGGCAAAAGCAGGGGGTGAATTGATTCGTGAGGCTATCCTCAAAAGAGGTGCGGCCAATATCATTGTTGCCACCGGTGCCTCACAGTTCGAAATGCTTAATGAACTTGTGAAAGAGGATATCGACTGGTCTGTAGTTACCGCCTATCACCTGGATGAATATATCGGCATATCTGATACGCATCCAGCTTCGTTTCGAAAATACCTAAAAGAACGATTTGTCGATATTGTTTCGCCTAAGGAGTTTATTTATGTTAATGGCAATGATGACCCTTACCAGGAATGTCTCCGTTTGGGAAATTTGATCTACAAACACCCAATTGACATCGCATTTGTGGGAATAGGTGAAAACGGCCATTTGGCTTTTAATGATCCACCGGCAGATTTCGATACTAAAGAGGCATATCTGATAGTTACATTGGACGAAGAGTGTCGGCACCAACAAATGGGTGAAGGCTGGTTTCCAACTTTCAGTGATGTTCCAGAAAAAGCAATCAGTATGTCAATAAAACAAATCATGAAATCTGGTAACATCATTTGTTGCGTTCCCGACTTACGAAAGGCTGAGGCTGTTAAAAAAACAGTCGAAGATAACATTTCCCCCCTGGCTCCAGCTTCCATTTTACGTCAACATGAGGCGATATCTCTTTACCTTGATGTTGATTCTGCCTCTCTGTTGTCATAATTGTTTATATCATACGACGATGTTCTTTAGTTCAAAACGAATAGTACCAATATTGATATTGTTGTTGCATTCATTTTCCGGCACAGGCAGTATCTTTTTCAACGTAAAAGATTTTGGTGCCATCGGCGATGGGAAAAATCTGGATAGTAAAGCCATCAATATCGCTATCGAAGTAGCTGATAAATCAGGTGGAGGTACGGTTTATCTGCCGGCAGGAAATTATTTGAGCGGTTCCATCCGCCTCAAAAGTAACATCGCACTCTTTATCGATCAGGGTGCAACAATCATTGCTGCCCCGGTAAATGCAGAAAATGATTACGATCAGGAAGAAGAAAGTGCCAGTACAAAATACCAGGATCAGGGGCATAGCCATTGGAAAAATAGTCTGATATGGGGTATTAACTTGACCAATGTTTCGATTATTGGTGCTGGTTGTATCAATGGTAAAAACCTTTATAAATTTTGGTATAATAAATCCCAACAGAATGCCAATAAAAGTATTAGCCTTTTGGGCTGTAGAAATGTTATCATTAGAGATCTCAGTATCTTGCATGGAGGATGGTTTGCCATTTTAGCTACTGGAGTCGATAATTTGACCATTGACAATCTTAAAATCGATACAAACCGGGATGGAATAGACATAGACTGTTGTAGAAATGTCCATATTTCCAATTGTAATATCAATTCACCCTATGATGATGGAATTTGCCTGAAAAGCTCATACGCTTTAGGTTATGTCAGGGATACAGAAAATGTAACCATTAGCGACTGTATAGTGTCAGGATTCGATGAAGGGACTTTTTTAGATGGCACTTATTTAAGGACAAAAAATCCGGCATATGGAAATCATCCAACCGGACGCATAAAATTTGGAACCGAATCAACCGGAGGATTTAAAAAAATAACAATAACCAATTGCATATTTGATTATTGTCGCGGTCTGGCCTTAGAGACCGTTGATGGTGGAAATTTAGAAGATGTGACAATCTCGAACATTGTCATGAGGGACATAGTCAACGATCCTATATTTTTAAGGCTGGGCAGACGAATGCGCAGTCCATTAGGCATGAAACCAGGTACCCTTAGAAGAGTCAATTTAAATAATATAATCGTTTACAATGCTGATCCATATTATTGCTGTACTCTGGCCGGAATTCCAGGATATCCTTTAGAAGACATTCATTTATCAAACATTCAAATCTATTACAAAGGAGGAGATGCTGAAAAAAAAGTATCGAAGGCAATTCCTGAAAATGAAAATCAATACCCTGAACCTGGAATGTTCGGTAAATCTCCTGCCTATGGGTTATTCGTTCGTCATGCCAAAGGGATTACAATCAGTGATGTTAAATTCAATTTATTACAGTCTGATTCCCGGCCAGGTTGTTACTTTGAAGATGTGACTGAAGTCAATTTGAATAATAGTTCCATAAGCAGGACAGAGGATTCAAATGCCATTGTTTTAAAAAATGTTTCTAAATTTAGCCTTCTCCAATGTGAGTCAATGTTGGATCAAAAAATGGATTCTGTTAATTATATGGAATTAAAATAGCCCATTTTGAATGTTCCCATTTTCATTTTCTAATTCTTCTATATGCTCCCTGTCTGGAAAGAAAATTATAAAATAACATCGTATCAGGTTGATTTTCAGGAAAAAATTAAGCCGGCACATCTGATGCAACTGTTTCAGGAGGCTGCGGGCAATCATGCTCAGCACCTGGGAGCAGGATACTCCTCGTTGGCGGAAGAAAAGTTGTTTTGGGCCTTGTCGCGTATTCGTGTGGAGATTGAAAATTTACCGAAATGGGGCGATGAGATCCGCATTGAGACCTGGCCAAACAGTGTGGTCGGACCCTTCTTCAGACGAGATTTTATTTTTTACAATCAACACGATGAGGTTATCTGCAAAGGTGTATCTGGCTGGTTGCTTTTAAGTTCCGAAACCATGCGCCCTCAGCGCGCAGACCGCCTGACCTTTGATCTGCCTTTCAATGGTGGAAAATTTGCCCTTGAAGCATTCCCCGATAGGTTAAATGGGGTTGCCGAAACTCCGGTTTTTAGCAAGAAAATATTGTACAATGAGATTGATGTCAACAACCACGTCAACAATACCCGCTACCAGGATTGGGTGATGGACTGTTTCGACAATATGCATTTCCAGACACATGATCTTAAAAGCTTCAGTCTTGAATTTCTTGGGGAAATGCGTTGGGGTGATGAGGTTGAATTAATGTCAGGTGAGGAAGGAACCTCTTATCACCTTCATGCGGTCAATCTTCAAACCGGAAAAATCGCTTTTAAAGCAGATGTCGATTGGGAGAAGAACTAAAAAAACTTACACAGAGGATATATTGCTCTTTATTGAGATAAGTTCAAAACTTGATATTGTTGCCTTTTAAATAAAAAAAGCGGAGCTGTTAAACTCCGCTTTGCCATATATCCATAAAGTCTATTGCTGGCAGGTTGCTCCCCAGCAGAGCCTACTTCCTCGTCAACTTTACAACTCAAAATTAACGTCCATTTTGGACAATTCCATCAACTATTTTTTGCACCAATACCTTGATTAATCGTTATTTTATCTCTGTGTTAGAATTTATGCAGCCACACATATCTATTTGAATAATCTGGAAAACCACCTGGCTCTTCCCTTGACAAGGGTCATTCCTTTTTCAATAATGGTATTGTCAAAGTCATGTGAAAACATCAACTCGGTCGAATCATCCGCTGCAGTAGTATAAATCAGAATAAAGCTGAAGTGCTCAAAATTCTTGGCCATTAGTCTCGGAATATTCTCCTGATTAAGTTTGTAGGACACTCCACCACTTCGGGGAAGAGGCATCAATATCAGGTCTGATGAGGATAATAATTGACCTATATTTATTAAATACTCCCAATCAGCGAATTCTTCATGACTAATCCTGACAGAACTACGTTGCTGCTTGTGAAAGGCATCGACATGTTCGAAGGTTTGGGGGGTTGACATAAAATGGCAAGAAAGTTCCAGAGATTTTCCCATTCTTAATACCCTTGTCAGCCAGTTCTGAAACCCATATTCCCGATCTGCAAACTTAGGACAGATGATTACCACCCTTTTATACTGATTCAAGTTGGAATGTATGCTTGCTACCCATATTGCCAGATCAGTATTCTCAACAATGTACTTGACGCTGTTACCAAAAAGCATCTCCGAAAATTGATTTTTCATGGCAAAACCAAGAATAATCTCGGAGGCAAAAATCTCCTTAGCCACCCTTTTAATTCCAGCCGTAAATTTTTGGTCGATCGTGGTGATTATCTCAACTTTTTGATCGATGGCGGCAGCATGAATGATGGCCTTTTCCAGCATCCGCTTTGCTTCAATTAGTTTAGATTTGGCAGATTTGTCATCGTCTACCACTGAGAGACTGACGATTGGAAACTTGTTTTTAGGAAGCTTTATAGCAATAGCCAAATCAATGAGGTGTTCCATGGTAGCCGGATTCGAAATAGGCACCAGAATTTTCTGTTCCAACTGAGGAATTATCGATTGATCATGGTCTTCGTTTTCCTCAATGAGGATCCGCTTTGCAGCATTCTCGGTTATAAAAGAGGCCACGAGGCAAGTAATAAGAATGAGGACAATGGTGCCATTCAACACATTTTCATCGACAATTCCCATTTTAAACCCAACCGTGATCACAGCCAGGGTGGCGGCAGCATGCGAGTTGCTCATACCAAAAATCAGGCGACGCCAGGTGTGAGGAAATTTGAAAGTAAAAGCTGTCATCGCGGCAGCGACATATTTTCCGATGATGGCAACGACTGTAAGTGTTCCGGCAATGATCCATGCGTAAGAGCCTTTGCCGATCACGCTCAGGTTGATCAGCATCCCTACACTGATCAGAAAGAAAGGAATAAAGATGGCATTGCCAACAAATTCCAGCCGGTTCATCAGGGAGGAGGTCTTTGGAACAAATCTGTTTAACGCTATTCCGGCTGCAAAAGCGCCGATGATGGGTTCTAAACCCGCCACTTCAGAGAGAAATGCAGCAAAAAAGACCATCGAAAGGACGAAAATAAAATGGGACCGTCTTTCTCCCTCCAGTTTTTTAAAGAACCACGAAGTAAGCACTGGGATCAGAAGGAAGACTACCAGCAGGAAAAGCACCACAGATACCGCAAAATTGAGCCAGAAATGCATGTTGATTTCTCCCTTCACTGAACCTACGATCACAGCGAAAAGTACCAAAACCGCAGTATCCGTTAACATGGTCCCACCCACAGTAATAGCTACCGCCTCATGACGTGAGATCCCCATTCTGCTCACGATGGGATAGGTAACCAATGTATGGGTCGAAAACATACTGGCGACCAGCAAGCTGGCATTAAAATCGAGTTCTATGAGGTACCGGCACACCGGGAACCCAATGGCCATAGGTATGATGAAAGTGTACAATCCAAATACCAGACTCTTATGTCTATTTGTTTTGAACTCCTTAAGATCAAGTTCAAGACCCGCAAGAAACATGATGTAGAGGAGTCCGATCGTGGAAAATAGGTCGACCGCCGCATTTTTTTCGATCCAGCCCAATCCATGAGGTCCGATAATTAGTCCGGAAAGAATGAGTCCGATGATGCCGGGAATTTTCAAACTTCTCAGTAAAATTGGGGCAAGCAGGATGATAAATAGGATCACCGCAAAAATCAAAACCGAACTGTGAAAAGGTTTTTGCAGCAAATCAATTAATCTGTCCAGAATTTGGGTCATGGAATCGTAAGAGTGGTTGTTATGGCTTCAAATATAAACAAATCAGGATAAAAAAAACCCGCAGAGAAAATGACTTAAACATTCCTATCTTGGTTAGCGAAAACCAAAAATTAAATCGTTTAATAAACTGAGCTCGAACTTGATCACGAAGGTCGTAAGAACAATTTTTAAATCTGTTTCTGACCTAACCCTTCAGCTTCAGCCAGCCATTTCAATCGTGTTTTTTCGTTCGACGATTTCATTGGTGAAAAGGAGGAGATTTTTACCGGCTTTATGCCACAAAATCCAAGAATCCCTACTTTCATGGAATTGTGTCCCGGGCTCTTGTTTACCAGCCGGTAATACCATCCCGGCGAATCCATGGTAACCAAAAGACGGGCAGATTTTCCTGTCAGCAATTTATCCCACAACATAGAATTTTCGCGGTATCTGAAGGCAAATCCCGGAAGAAATGTCCTGTCAAAAAAGCCTTTCAACAATGCAGGATAAGTGGCCCACCAGTTGGGATAGACAAAAACCAGATGGTCGGCTGCGATTATATCCTGTTGTACCTGCAACAAATCGGGCTCCAAATCCATTCGCCTGGTAAAACCATATCTTAAAATAGGGTCAAACTTCAGGTCGATCAGATAAATCATTTTACACTTTGCACCCGATTGTTCGGCACCTTTGATATAGCTATGAGCCAATGCGTCACTGAAACTTCCTTTGACGGGATGCGCGTTGATGATGAGTATTGTTTTCATGAAAGTTATCTTATTGTTTGAAGTGTTTATAATGTTTGAATTGTTTGAATTGTTTGAATTGTTTGAATTGTTTGAATTGTTT
>CAIRSO010000234.1 GCA_903881215.1 uncultured Bacteroidia bacterium | reverse complement strand
CACCATTGCGCGTTCCTCGCCATTAAAAATTTTATGTTCGGCAAGTTCAATTTTTTCGTAAATATGATCAATTTTGGGAAACGATGAATCAATCAGGTCCTGTTCCGATCCCATTTATTGCGAAGTTCAACGAAAATAACTCACTGGCGTGGATGCTGAAGTTTAATGCTGACAGTAGGGCTTTCGGACTTGAGTTGAAACAACTGGATAAAAATGAGTTCTACCTTGCAGGTTCCTTCCGGGGGAATTTAGAATGCAATGGTATTTCATTACAGACTTCATCCTCCGATCCGGATTTGTTCTTTGCTCAATTCAATAGAAATGGAGAAATTGAATGGATGTCAAAAAGTGGTTTAGATGATCTGGAGGAGGATACAAAATTGTTTTACATTGTTAAGGTTTCCCGTTCAGGAGATATCTTGTCCGTCACACTTGCCAATGAAGACGAGCGAACCGGAGTAACAGGATTCCGGCAGAGCTCACATGATGGGCTTTGCTATGTAGCATCACGGTATCAAACGACTGGACTTGAAAAGGAAACCGGAGCGGCGATTCAAAAGGCTAACATTCTATTTAGGCAGAATCTCAAAAAAATGAATCAACTTGGGTTGGAGCAATCCATAGCATACCTTTCATCGATTTTCAATTCAGTTCTTAGTCCGGGGAATCAACTTACCGCAACAGAATTGGAAGCATTGAATCAGAAGATGACTGGTTCAAACGCCAATTCGATGACTAACTTAAAAGAAACCCTGCCTAATTTAAAAACAATAAGAAACAAGGATGGAATCATTGAAATAAAAACCATCAACTCAGTACCTGTCAAAATTTCTTCCTTCAGGATATTGGGTAATTCACGCCTTAAGATAATTCCGCTTGACAACAACGATTTGAAAATTAAAGTTATAGATGGAATTGAATTTGACAATGGAATCCTCAAGGAGAAAATCAATTCATTGATTCTGGAAATATCAAGCGGGAATGTTTTGATCGATTTAGGAAAAGATCATCTAATTATCTCTCGCAATATGAAATATGAACTGAGCATTTCGAGATATATGAACCAACCCAGGTTATTAGAACTTCAATCAAAAAAAATTATCTTACTTTGATACAAGATTCCGGAATAATACCTCTAAAAGAAATTTTATGAGAATAATTCGAATTGTCAAGCTGATAACTTTATTACTTTTGATTGTTATTGGTCAAATAGTTTACTCTCAAAGTCTGCCAACTGGTCAGGAAATACAATACAATCCGATCACCACCGCTGTACCATTTTTGAATATTACTCCTGACTCAAGGCATGGCGCCATGGGAGACGTAGGTGTCGCCACAACTCCGGATGCTAATGCACAATACTGGAATCCTTCCAAGTTTGCTTTTACAAATGATAAGTTCGGATTTGCTTTGTCTTATACTCCCTGGCTTAGGCAATTGGTCAAAGATATAGATCTAGCCTATATATCAGGATACTATAAACTGGATCTTTTTCAGACAATTGGTGCATCACTGCGCTATTTCTCCATGGGTGAAATTGTGTTGTTGGACCAAATTGGGACGAGCCTTGCCAATGTTAGTCCGAATGAATTTGCATTCGATGTTAGTTATTCCAGAAAATTATCCGATAATTTCTCTGGAGGGGTTACATTAAGATACATTCGATCCGATCTTTCAGGAGGTATTGGTCCGGTAACTTATGTTGCCGGTCAAACATTTTCAAGTGATGTCTCCTTTTATTTCACAAAAAATTTTGGCAGAAGTAATTATGATCAAACTATTTCCGCAGGTATCAATCTTTCAAATATCGGAGGCAAAATATCATATGATGAAGGTCAAAACAAGGAATTTATTCCCGCTAACCTTAGATTAGGAGCCACCTACTCCAAAGGATTCAATAACTATAACTCTTTCTCTATTTCGTTAGATGTAAATAAACTAATGGTACCCAGTCCGCAACTTTATTCAGGAACTACCAATAGTTCAGGAGGAATAATATTGGCAGACAACAGTTCCAATATGTCTGTTATTAACTCAATTTTAAGTTCTTTCAGTGATGCTCCAGGCGGGTTAAAGGAAGAACTACAAGAGATCAATTTCTCAGCAGGATTAGAATATTGGTACAACCACCAATTCGCCATCCGCGGAGGTTATTTTTCAGAAAGCGAATACAAAGGCAACCGGAAGTTTTTCTCAACAGGCTTAGGAATTAAAATGAATATTTGCTCGATAGATTTCTCTTATCTCGTTCCAATACACCAGAATAATCCATTGGCTAATACCATCCGTTTTACATTGCTATTCGATGTTGTGTCATTCAACAAAAGTCAACGCTAATGATCCTCAATGGCCTAATTTAGAATCATTTACAACAGCTCATCTAAATGCCAACTTTTCGTTTCTATGGTTCGGTGATACGCACTATTCTCCAAAATTTGGTGAAGTGCTTCAACTAGGTTGGAACACTCATCCAGATGCATCTTTCTTTTCAATAGTAGGTGATCTGGTAAGTGACGGTTTAAACCGTGATCAGTGGGACGCACTTCTTAACTATTCAAAAGAAACTACTTGTCGAATACCGCTTATGGCTGTACCCGGAAATCATGACAATCGTGCAGGACTTGGAGCAAAAATGTACTGCGATCTTTTTAGCTATCCAATGAAAGGAGGACAAGTCTGTCTATCTAGCGACAAAGGAACGGTATACACTATTTCTGTAGGCATTCCAAATCAGGATCAACTTTTCCCGGAAGAACCATATGTTCAAGTTGTAAATGGAACGGGCCATTTGTATCAATATGTCAAAATTGATGGAAACACCCTTTATTTTGAATCAAAAAACGCTCAAGGAAAAATGATTGATCAGTTCGTTATAAATAAATAGCGACTTCGCCATCAATACAATTTTACCTTCAATTAATCTAGTATATTATTATGATTAATTGACAGCGGTATAAATCATTAATACAAAATTTATAAGGTGATTCTAATTTATTTAGGCTGTGCTTTAGTTGTGATAAGGCCGTGATAATAATTAGAAAATCTTCTCCAAATTTTACGACTATTTTCAAACCTTACTATTGGAAAGAGAATGAATCCTATCCGCTATTTTTATCCTGAGTGGAGTTAGATTTGTTTAAACTATTGATTACTTCATTCTCCAATAGTTTTATTTTCCT
>CAIRSO010000233.1 GCA_903881215.1 uncultured Bacteroidia bacterium | reverse complement strand
CAATAATAAAATATGCCATTTTACTATTGGATAAAATACTGATTACAATGAAGATAGAAAAGATCACTCAGCTTCTGGACGCTAACATAATATGTGGACATCACAGAAATTCTGACGAAATATCACATGCATTTAGTTCCGATCTGATGAGCGATGTTTTGACCCTGGATACAGAAAATATTTTACTTATCACAGGGCTTGCCAATGTCCAAATAATTAGAACTGCTGAAGTTGCTGAAATTCAACATCTCGTTGTAGTTCGCAATAAAAAGGTCTCTGCCAATATCGTAGAACTTGCCACCTCACTTAACTTGGTCATCATCGAATCTCCTTTTTCTATGTTCAAAGCTTCCGGGATCCTTTATGCACATGGATTAAAGCCGCTTTATTAAAAAATGATAGAATTAAAGTTTAATATCGAAGGAGGAGATTTCGACAGTGCCGGTACTGCATCCAGTGAAACCAAGAAGAAACTCCAGCAATTGAACGTTGATTCGAAGGTGATCAAGCGCACCGTTGTCGCATTATACGAAGGTGAAGTGAACATTGCTGCACATGCATATCGTGGGGTGGTAACCGTTAAAGTAAGCGACCATCAGATTTTGGCGATTCTAAAAGACGAAGGCCCTGGGATAGCCGATATCAGCCGGGCTATGATGGTGGGTTTTTCCACAGCCTCTCCAAAAGTTCGTGAAATGGGATTTGGCGCGGGGATGGGTCTACCCAACATGAAGAAAAATGCAGATGACCTTCAAATTGAGAGCACACCTGGAGTAGGCACGACTGTGACAATGAGCTTTGTTTTTTGAATATAAAAAGTTTGGAGTACTTAGAGTTTGGAGTACTTAAAGTATGGATTAGTTGGTTTTTGGAGTACTTAAAGTTGAGAATAAATAGATAGAATGGTTAAAGGGGTAATACATCATGCAATTCAGATCGACGAGGCCAAGTGCATCGGATGTATCCATTGTATGAGGGTATGTCCCACTGAGGCAGTCCGGATCAGGGAAGGGAAAGCCATGATCATTCAGGAGAGGTGCATCGATTGCGGACAGTGTATGAGGGCTTGCCCGGCCAAAGCATTCTACATCAAACAGAATGACCTGAAAATGCTTCAGGATTACAAATACCGGATTGCTCTTTTCCCGGCAGTTATGATTGGCCAGTTTCCCGACAAAATATCTGAAGAGCAAATTTACCGAGCCATGATTGATCTGGGGTTTACCCATTTGATGGAGGTAGAGCAGCCTATCAGAATTCTAATCGACCTGACCAAAGAGTTCCTTCAGGAAAACCAAACGTCAAAACCTTGCATTTCGGCATTTTGTCCGGCAGTAGTCAGGTTGATCCAAATAAAATATCCATCACTGATCGACAGTATCATTCCAATAAAAGCCCCACACGATCTGGCCGCCCACTTCATCCTCCAGTCACTGATGAACGAAGGTGCCAAAAAAGAGGAGATCGGTATTTTTTATATTACTCCTTGTGCAGCGAAGATTTCAGCAGTAAAAAGCCCCGTCGGAGACGAGCCATCGGTTGTCAGTGGGATTATCAGCATGAGTGACTTTTACGGCAAGGTAAGGCAGGCAATTAAATGGGAGGAAGCCGGTGATACGCAAACACAAAGGAAGAATCTTACCAGGGAAGGCATTCTCTGGAGCACATCAAGAGGTGAATCCTCAGGTTTTGGCAACAGAGCCATTGCTATTGACGGGATCCACAGTGTGGTAAAATTTCTTGACCGGCTGGAAAAAGATGAAGTCAAAGGATTTGACTTTCTTGAGATGCGGGCTTGTGACCAAAGTTGTTCAGGAGGAATTCTTATGACAGGTAACAGATTCACAACAACAGAAAGACTCGAACAACGATCAAAAAAATACGTAACTTACAAAGAAAAAGAGTTACCTGACAAACTGGACAAGAGCGCATTGGCTCAGCATTTGGTGATCGATGAAATAGCACCCCACAATGCCTTCCGTCTGGACGATGACATCAGTAAAGCCATGGAGAAGATGAGCAAAGCCCAGCGAATCATCTGCTTCTTGCCCGGCATAGATTGTGGCGCCTGTGGAGCACCAAATTGCCAGGCACTTGCAGAAGACATGGTTCAGGGACAAGCTAAAATGTCGGATTGTATTTTTCTTCAGCAAAGATGGCAGAATGAAGGAAAAATTGGGGTAGAAAAAGCTTTCCTCAATCTTGAAAAAAAATGGGGAGAAGGACGATTTAACGCAGATTGTAATAAAAGAGGACGACGAAATGAAGGTTTCTGAATTGGTCAAAGAGTTAAACCTTGTGGTTTTCTCAGGAGAAAACCACCTTAACCGTGAAATATCGGGTGGTTATGTCTCAGATTTATTGAGTGATGTAATGGGCAATGCCAGGGAAGGAAATGTCTGGATAACCCTGCAAACGCATCGCAATGTTGTTGCCATCGCATCCCTGAAGGAACTGGCTTGCATCTTGTTGGTAAGTTCATTGGTGCCTGAACAAAGTGCGCTGGACCATAGCAATCAGGAGGGTATTCCTGTTCTGGGAACATCATTGTCAACATTTGAGATAGCCGGATTGTTATATCAGAAAATAAAAATTGCGCGATGAGAGAATTCAAGGCTGATCTCCATATCCATACAGTCCTGTCGGCCTGTGCAAATCTGGAAATGAGTCCTTCGAATATTGTCCGCGCGGCGAAAGAAAAAAACATCGATCTGATAAGCATAACCGACCACAACTCAACGCTTCACTGTAAACTGGTGAAGGAACTTGCCAAGGAGAGAGGTCTGTCTGTTTTATTGGGTGTAGAAGTAACTACCAGAGAAGAGGTTCATTGTCTGGCCTATTTTGAGGATCTCAAAACCCTTGAGCATTTTCAATCTTACTTGGACAGTCACTTGCCTTTTATGGCTTATCAGCCGGAGAATTTCGGCTACCAGGCTCTGGTCGACAAAGATGAAAAGATCACTGCGATGATTGAAGGATACCTAAATGTAGCACTGAACCAGAGCATAGACCAGGTGGAACAGGAGGTTCATCGGTTGGGAGGATTATTTGTTCCTGCTCATGTTGAAAGGCCAATGTTCGGTCTTTTTAACCAGCTGGGTTTTGTCCCAGATGGTCTCAAATGCGATGCCATGGGTATCATGAGGCATAGTTCAGAGAGTGAGATCAGGGAAAAATTCAAGGTGACAAAGGAAATACCACTATTGAAATCTTCCGATGCGCATTCACTATCTTCGATCGGTTCTGGATTTACTTGGTTTGATGTCAATGATTTATCTTTTTCAGAGATAAAAAGAGCTTTAAAAGGCGTGGAAGGAAGGAGCACAAGAACTGCATGAAAAACATTGCCTTACATATTCTCGATCTGGTGGAGAATTCGGCCCGTGCAAAGGCGAAATCGGTCGAGGTTTGTATCAGCGAGGACACTAAAAATGATCGTTACATGCTTTCTATCCATGATGATGGGACAGGGATGAATGAAGAAATCCGCCAAAAGGCTACTGACCCATTCTTTACTTCCAGGTCGACCAGGAAAGTCGGATTGGGATTGCCTCTCGTTAAAATGAACGCTGAGCGAACAGGTGGTTACTTCAAGCTTGAATCTGTTCCTGGACTTGGGACAAAGCTCGAGGCAGTGTTTAAAATGAGTCATCCTGACAGGTTGCCACTTGGTGAAATTGGGGATGTTCTGGTACTGCTGACAACCGGTATTCCTGAACTGCATCTGGTATATGAACATAAAACACCATTTGGTTCCTACCATTTCGACACAAAGGATATTCGCGGTATTATTGGCTATTCACAAGATATCAACCAGGAAATAAGAAGCTTCCTAAAAGAAATGATTACGGAAAACTTAAATGAAATAAAGGCGGAAGAGTGAAAGAGGATAAAGGATAAAGGATAAAGTTAAAAGGATAAAGTAATTAAGGCTAAAGGCTAAAGGCTAAAGTAAAAAACGT
>CAIRSO010000232.1 GCA_903881215.1 uncultured Bacteroidia bacterium | reverse complement strand
TTACCTTGTTACCTTGTCACCCTGTTACCCTGTTACCCTGTCACTTCTTCTTACAAAACTTCTCGTAGTTGTTAACAGCGTCTTTATCCCCCATCTCAATGGCCTTCTGAAAATCAACACAGGCCGCGGGATCATTGCCCAGCATGTGCTGGTTGACGCCCCTTAAATTGAGATAGCCGGGTTTTGTAGGATCGAGCACAATGGCCCGTTCGATGTCGGCAAGACTCAATGGGTATTTATTAAGATAGAAATAGCAAAAGGACCTGTATTCAAACGCCTGCGCCACGCCCTGTTCCTTGTCAATAAACTCCGTAAAATACTGGACGGCTTTGTTGTATTCTTTGCTGTTAAACGATGCCATTCCTTTGTTGAAGGGTACCTGGTTTTTTTGAATCCCTGCTTTGGCGGCAAGCCCTGCCTGCTGCTTATAGATAATATCGGTGATGGGCTGACCGTTTTTCGTATTGAGTTTAACATGATCATCCAGCACCTTCAGGGCCTCCGTTAAATTTCCCATCATTTCGTAGGCACTGCTCAACAGGCTGACATTCCCCGAAAAATAGGGCTTTAATTTTAAAACTTTCTGTGCATAGACCAAGGCACTGTCGGGCTGATTCATCTTCAGATAGGCCATGGCGATAAAGAACTCCTGCCGGGTATCGTAGGGGCTTGAGTTATCTTTTTTTAACAGATCAACAGCCTCCTGGTTTTTCTCCTCAGTTATCAGGTAGCGGGCCTTGGTTACGGCAATGGGCTCCCCTTCGATGTTGATATCGGGTATGGCCGGGAATCCGTTCATAAACAGATCCGACGGACTTCTCAGCACACCCGCGTTTAGTTCCTCTTTGGCGATCCGCTGAAGCTTCAGGGAGACAAAGTTCAGGTGAAAAATGTAGATGGAGCCGATCATAAGGAGGAGGAGGGTGGCAATGAAGGTGACACGTAACGCCTTACGAATGACCAATGACCAATGACCAATGACCAATGACGAAAGCCGCGTGATGAATTGGGATTGGGGTGAAAAAGCGACTCCGGCGCCGACGAAGATGGCAAAGAAAGAGATGATCTCCGGGCGGTCGGAAGGGAAGTTGAAAAATGCATCGAAAAAATAACAAAAGAGTCCGAATGCAGGTAGAAATAACCATTTGTATAATTCTTCATCTCCTTTTTTGGCTTTAAAAAATGCCTTCATGAAATTTGCGAAAATCAGAATAAAAATCCCCAGAAATAGAACTCCTCCAAATATTCCTGTATCCGCCGTGGTCTCAATAAAGTCATTGTGATTTTTATATTGATATATATAAGCTCCGGTGGTAGGAGTTTCGTATTTCAATACCTCAACCTTCCAGTTTCCGGTACCTGTGCCAAGTATTGGATTTTCCTTGATTAATTTGAAGGAATTTTGCCATGCATTGTTTCTACCAACTTCACCACCGCTTATATTTTTTAGTCTTGTTATGAAATCGACCGTATACATGTCCTGGTACGATTTTGGATAAAGATATTTCAATGCTCCAATGAATGAAATAAAGCCGAGTGAAATAACAAGCGAAATAAACACAAGCATCTTTACTAATCCGTATTTCACATTCTTTCTTGAATAACGTATCGCACTGAAAATTATATAGGCCAATATTAAAAAAATCAATCCAACATAAAATGACCTTGTACTTAAAAAAAGCGTTGCCAGAAAAGAAAAGAAAAGAGTAAAGCCGCTCAGTACCTTCATCCAACCTTTACCGAATGTCAAAAGCCATAGAACAAAAGATATCTTAACAAAAATAGCAGCGGCCAAAATATTTTTGTTTGAATAAATAGACTTGATTTCTTTAATATTTGGCCCTTTTTTTCCATCAGGCTGTTGACAATATGATAAAAAACCGTGAAACTATCAATGATCAATAAAATGGCCAGGGAAATTGAAATAATGTAGACGTATCGTTTGTCGCTACGGAGAATTATTGCAATAATATATGCTGCGGAGAAAATTGTGAATAGTTTTGAAAAGTTGATAATGGATTCATAAATATTGTATGCTTTGAAAAAAGAAAGAAGTGAAACAACAAGGAACAGTGTGTAAATAAAACCAATCCAGCTGCGAAAAAACAATCCATAAAATTCCTGCTTTGGTTTCCTCCAATTTTCAACTAAAATTATGATATATGCAATAAGGTTAACTATAGCGAGTGTGTAAAACTTTGGTCCGTTTGAATCGAGCGTATTTAAATTCGGCGTTATCACTGTAATAAACGAATAGCCAAATAAAATCAAGCCGTAAAAGAAATTAAGCAAGGGTTTTTCTGGCTTGGTGCTTATTGTTTTCTTTACGACTGTTTTGGTTGATTTTTGTTTCATCCTGTGCTGATCTTAATCCTTGATTATTGTTTAAACGGTTTGGTCGAATTTATTTGTTTTTGTAAGTATCCGAAGAATTAAAAATATAAAGCTTTTTTAATACAACAATGCTTATCCCAGTAATAAAACCAATAAAT
>CAIRSO010000231.1 GCA_903881215.1 uncultured Bacteroidia bacterium | reverse complement strand
TGAAATTAGATAGAAAATACTTAATTGAAATTCCCATTGCTTACGAATGCAATCTTTTTACTATCAGGAGACCAGCTGGGCACATTGATAGTTCCCTGTCCGCCGTACAAGTAGGCAATTGTCTTTACTTCACCACCTTCAATTGGCATGATTCGCAAATAGACCCGCTGGTAAAAAGGATGTTTGTCTGCAGGTACTTCCTTTGGAAACGTAATGAATACCAGCCATTTATTATCAGGTGACACATGCGGAAACCAGTTGTTCAGGTCGTCGAAAGTAAGTTGTGTCTGATTTTTGCCATCTGGCTCCATGCGCCAAACCTGCATTCTTCCTGTTCTGGTTGAACAGAAAAAGATGTATTTTCCATCCGGCGAATACTCTGATCCATCATCCAATCCTTTGGTATTCGTAAGCTGAACCTCTTTTCCCCCATCTTTGGAGATTTTATAGATATCATAATCACCATTGCGTTCACCGGTATACAGCAAAAACTGACTATCCGGCGACCAGCCGTGAAAATAGGAAGGGCTATTCGCTGTTATCCTTTTGGGGACTCCACCATTTATTGGAACGGAATACACAACCGATTGACCTTTGGATTCTTCGGGCGAATGACTGATGCCGATTTGCTTTCCATCGAAAGTCAAAACATGATCATTGTTGTTTTTGTCGGCAAAATCAGTATTCAGAACGGATGCAGTACGGGTAGCCAGATCAAAATTGTACAATTTTCCTCCAGAATTATAAATCAGGGTTTTGCCATCAGGCGTCCAGTTAGGAGCTTGTAAAGAAGTCGGAGTACTGGCAACTACCTCACGGTGGCCAGTTGCAACATCCATTATTTCCAAAAGGCTTCCCAGGTAACTTTTGTATTGAACCATGTTATCGGGAGCAGGATTGTAGGTAAGCGTGTTGCTGAATTCAACTTCTTCAGAAAATTTGTTGTTGTGAGAGCAAATAAACAATCCAGTTAATAAATCAGCCCCAAGATCCAAACTGTCAATCTTTTGTACTTGATATATCTCACCAAATCTCGCTACTGACATAGTATAGGTGGTTCCTTTTTTTTCCAACTGTAAGACATCAGGTCCGGAAATTGTGAATTTTATCTCTTTCATAATTTCGCCTGGTTTAGAACGATATTGCAATGAAGTAAGTCCATCTCCGTGAATTGTACAAGCGACCACCGGTGAATCAGGTGCTTTTGAGCTCCTGACCATCAGTCCGGTTTTTCGGTGTAGTTCATGACCCTGCCCGATAAAGCGAATGCGGGTCTGCAAAATGAAATCACCTCCCATTTTTTTTGAAAGAAATGAAAAACTGTCTGTCCCAAACCAAATATTCGATCCGGAACCAGACAAGCGATAAGTTTGCAAAGGCTCGCTAAAGCTGGCAGTTCCGGGTAACTCTGGAGATCCAATATCCGAAAAATTGTCAAAGATACCCACCTTGGCTCCCGGAATTTGAGCAATCAGGTTAGTGAAGAATAAATTAACCGTTAGGAAAATACCTACACATACCATCCATTTTTTTTTCATTTTTATAAATTTTTGGTTAGACTATTTCAATCCCAATAAAAATCCATCATAAGCCACCTTTTTGACATACAGATTATCTAAAAGCAACGGGTATTCCTTTGGATGCCACCATCCGGTTAGCCAAGTATATTTATCTGTGACTCCCCAGGTTGTGATGGCAAATTTCTGAGCCTGGGGTATGGTTTCGAAGGCAGAAACGACGGCTGAATACATATCTGATTGCTTTTGAATTTCGGATGAAGTAAAAACATAAGAATCTGATTTATTCTGATTCACCCTGATATCAAGTTCAGAGATATGAATGAGCAACCCTAAAGTAGCCAATTCTGTTAAACTACTGGTAATTGAAGCTTTATTTGACCATACGGTTGTATGACATTGCTCTCCGATTCCGTCAATAGGATAACCCTCCCTTTTAAATCGATCGGCCATTTTCCGAATTGAATTTCGCTTGGCAGAATTGTTAACTATATCATAGTCATTATAAAAAAGCTTCAAGCTCGGATCAGATGTTTTTGCATACTGAAAACACCGTCCGTAAAAACCAACAGGATCTTTAAAAGTTTTATATACAGTTGCATCAATCCTAAGTGAACCATTATCTGCGAAAATTTCATTCGCGACATCCCAACTAACAATTTTCCCCTTATATCTTGAAACGACAGTCTGGATATAGGTTTTCACATTGTTTTCAAAGTTCAGTGAATCGTAGGAGGCAGTTTTTAACCAATCGGGAGTTGATTGGTACCACAACAAAGTATGTCCATGAACCTTCATATTGTTCTGAAGCGCGAAGTTGACCAGATAATCTGCATTGCCAAAGGAATACCCCGAAGGCGAAGTCCATATCTGGTTCATTTTCATCTCATATTCGGCGGTTAGTTGATTGTAGTTGTTTTTAAAGGCGTTGGCAAAATCAGCCTCTTTTAAATGAGCAACTGTTACAGCTGCCCCTATCGGAAATTTCGCTTTTTCAATCAGTGTCTTGGTTACAATAACCTGAGGATCAATAGGAGTAGCAAGATCAGCCTTTTTGGAGCAAGCTGATAACATGACAATAAATGCCAAAAAAATTAAGAAAAAGTGCTTACACATTGCTCTGCTACAGATTATACTATTCGTGCTTCTCATCCTTTGATTTCCAATTTTTAGGATTTAGGTAAGACTTGTATTTATCAAGCAGCTCCTTGCCTAGCAGAATGCCCCCGGACCAAAAAGTAATCTCACCAAATACAAAAAGCACGGTTGAAATAGTGATTTTAATACCTCTTTCCATGTTCAGAAATGGAACCACAGGAATTAACAAAAAGAGTATGACTGAAACTATGATCAGAATTACTCCTATTTTGAATTTGATCGTCTTTTTCATTCATTTTTTTTTACTTCACAATATACTCTTTATCATTGGCCAGATCCATCACACCAAGGTAAAGCAGTTTGGCTGCATCTTCCATGATTTCAGGGGTTAAAGCATCGGTATTATCCATGGGATCATGGTAATAGACAGGTTTAACCGTCCCCGATGTGTAGAGATGAAGGACTTTATATCCGGCTTTTTCAAAAATGGCACCATCGGTTCTCGGACGACTGTAGCTTTTCCGCACTTCGGAGGCATTAAAGTCCCGGTGAAGGTATTTATCGTTGGCATCAGAGAAATGTTTCAAAATGGATGGGTAGGATTTGCCATTGGCCAAATAAAATCCGGTGCCATTGCCAACCATGTCCAGATTGATCATACAAACTACCTTTTCTTTTGGCCATACCGATGAATCAACATATTTTTTACTCCCATAAAGTCCGCATTCTTCACCCCCGAAAAAGACAAATATAACAGTGCGCGCGGGCTTAACTGTGGAAGTTGCCAGGGCCTTCGCAGCAGCCAAAATATCAACAGAACCAGAAGCATTGTCGAGGGCCCCGGGAAAGAGGGTTCCCGGACTTCCTACCGCATCGAGATGCGCTCCAAGAACAATTGCTTCTTCTCTCAGCTTAGGATCTGATCCTTCTATAATTCCGACCACATTGCACGACCGGCTATCCGGAAAATATTTGGTTGAAGCAGTAATACGAATTTTTTTATTGAGAACGAAAGAATTTGGAACCAAAGACTTGGTGATGGAGGCATGAGTTTCGGCATATTTCCGTCCGGTACCTCCAAAAAGTTCCTCCGCTACCGGTTCGCTTATGTGCGCATAAACAAATCCTTTTAGAAACGATGTATTAGGATTAGCTATTTTACTCACGTACAACAATCCTTTGGCACCTAACTCATGAGCATGCAGAAATTTGTAGCGATGGTAACTGTAACGCTCCCATTTGGCCTGCATTGAATCATTTACACCATAGGGGACACCGGTTTCCATCAACAATATCTTCCCTTTTACATCCAGGTTACGGTAATCGTCATAACCTAACTCAGGGGCTGAGATACCGAAACCAACATAAACGATCTCTCCGGTAACACTTCCTGAGGCAGAGTTGGACCCTGGATAAAAATCTTCAGGGAAATGATAGTCCTTTTGTTTGTTGTTCTTGTCAGGCATCAGGGTAACTGAACCCGGAGTATTCACTTCGCTATAAGCATTGGGGAAAAATTGCAAATACGTACTGTCACTTAATCCTGGTTTTACTCCGGATAGTTTTAGTTGATCCGCTACCCATTGAGCTGCATTCCTATATCCGGGAGAACCCGACAAACGACCACCGTATTTAGCAGAAGTCAATTCAGCAGCATCATTCAACAAATCATTGCTCGAAATGGAATGGAAAGTTTTAAGAAGGGATTTTTCCTGATCTTGTGAAAACAAACTAAATATCTGAAAACACAGAAAAATTCCCAGAAGTCTAAATTTTAAAGTCATTTATCTGCAGTTAATAGTTTAAATAATGACGAAGAACTTTTCAAATCTAATACAAATTTATTCCCAAAGTCGCTTTAAGCTTCCAAATAACAACAACTCTTTCCATTTTTGCTTTCAGAAACATCAGACTACTTTCGGCTACTGCATTCTCTGAATCGAGTAAATCAAGGTTCGTGAGGGTTCCCGATTTAAATTTAAGACCGGCAAGCTCAAGTGCTTTTTTAGCATGGGAAAGCTGCATCTCAAACAGTTCGGATTTTGATATTGCGGCTCTCAAGGCATTGGTACTTTCCATAACCTCATTGGTTATGGTACGTCTGGTTAAATCAATTTCGTAAGAATTCGAACGGATTGCAGAACCGGCAAGTTGTGTATTCAGGTTGGTTCTTGATGCGTCATAAATGGGGATAAGCAGATTAAGTCCAATTGCATAATTTGCTTTTGGCTGATCAATATTCGGAATGTATCCATTTTTCCATCCTCCATTCGCAAAAGCTCCCAAAACCGGATTTTTATGTTGTTTAACCAAATCCTGGTAAGCTTGAGAAAGTCCCATTTTTTTCATGGCAATTTTTAGCTCATTCCTATTTCTCAATGCAATTGAAATCAAAGAATCCTCTGAAAAAGGAATCACTTCCGTCCGTAACTCATTTTTTACGCGATGAACAGTGCTTGCCGGATCTCCGAGAAGCATATTCAGGTATGAATTCTGATAATTGAGTGAAGTAACTACATCCGTCCGCTGACTTTCCACTGAAGAAATACGAACCTTGGTGCTCAGGATTTCGAATTGTGTGGCCGAACCTGTTGCAGCTTTCTTTTCAACATTTTTAAGGTGCTCCTGAAGCGTTAAAAGTTGATTGTCCTTTATGACTATGGCTTCCTGAAAATAGAGCATACTATAATAACACCCAATTACTGCCATTGCCATCTTTTGTTTTACCTGATCTATGCCAAGTGCTGAAAGCTCCTTGCTTTTCTCTTCATACGCAATACTTTTCTTCGTCTTTCCAAAATCGGAAATGGTTTCATTGATATTAAGACCAGCATTGACAATATCTATGGGGGCAAGAGAAAAACTTCCTACATCAGGAATAGTCAGAGATGGTACCGGACCAATGTGTGAATAAGAGCCCGAAATCTGAGCATTGGGTAAGTAGGCTGAACGTGCAATGGCAATTTTCAGATCAGCGGCATTCATGGCTTCTACAGCCTGCTGAATCGTTGGATAGGTCTCAATTACTCTGCTGATCAGAGGCGTCAGATCAAGTGAATCAATCTGATTTTTTTGACCATAGCTTTTCCCTGAAACAGAGAAAACCAATAGGGCCGCAATAGAAAGTTGGATCAACAGATTATGGTTCATGTGATTATGTATTATGTTCTTTCTTTCTTCTTCTGATCCGCAGGAAAATAACTGGAATACCACCTAGCAAAGTCACGACTGATGCTATCAGAAAATCATCATTAACTCCTTGAATAAATGCTTGTTTTGTGACATTAGCCGTAATCAGGATTTGGGATTGTTTTCTGGCGGTTGCCATCGAACTGCCTGCATCGTGAACGATGGATTCACTGATATTTTTCACGGCTGACTTATACGCCGGTGAGTTGGATTGCAATGCACCTCCATACATTTGAGTATGGTAGCTAACACGGGTAGTTAAAAAAGTTGCCAGGATAGCGACTCCAAAGCTTCCACCGAGTTGCCTTACAACATTACTGATTCCGGAAGCCTGTGCCATTTTCTCCCTGGGAACATCTATTAAAGAGACTGCTGTCAAGGCCGAGAAGATGATTCCCATACCCAATCCCCGTATATATAGCGGCATCATAATAGCCTGATGCTCTGTTAGAAAGGAGAGGTGCGCATTCAGATAAAAACTAAAAGACATCAGCAAGATCCCAATCATGATAGGGATCTTTGCATTGATTTTGCCGGTTATAAAACCTGAAATAGGAGCCACAATCCCTTGCAGAATCCCGACAGGCAGGAAAACTGATCCTGATTGCAAGGCAGTATATCCCAATGAATCTTGCAGATATAATGGCAGTAAAAAGGTACTTCCAAACATTCCGAGACCAAACAAAAACATCACCAGGGAGCTTATTCCAAAATTGTAATTTCCCAGGAGCCTAAGATCTATCAGAGGGTTCTCAACGATAAACTCTGTAGTTATGAATACGGCAAAAGCGACAATTGAAATGGCAAAACATGCCAGAATATAAGGGGCTTTCCATCCAGCAGAATTTGTAATAGCATTTCCTTCAGTCAATGCGAATAACATGATGGGTAAGAAAAGGCTGACAGAAATAAACCCGACAATATCGAATTTCCCTGCCCTCTTCTGCTTCATCTCCCTTTGAATCAGAACTGTAATCAACATACCAAATATCCCGATCGGTACATTGATGTCAAAAATAAGTTGCCAATTAAAATTATCAACCAGATAGCCTCCGATCATCGGACCGAATGAAACGGAAGCTGCTGCAGCGACCGACCAAAAACCAACAGCCAGACCGCGTTGTTTAGGAGGAAATTCACGAACGACAATGGCCATTCCCAAAGGTTGAATGATTCCTGCACCCAATCCCTGAATAACTCTGGAAAAAATCAACACATTCTCATTGTTGGAAATACCACACATGAAGGATCCGACTGTAAACACCATCAATCCCAGAAAATACATTCTCTTGTACCCGAAACGATCTGCCAGCCAGGCTGCAGCCGGTAACATTACTGCGAGTGCGAGCATATAGGCGGTAAGGACCCATTCGATGGTATCCAGACCAACTCCAAATGCAGACATCATCTTGGGTAGAGCGACATTGATAATTGTGGCATCCAGAACTGCCATGAAGGTACCTATCATGATGTTGGCCAGTACAAACCACTTGTACAAATCATGATTTGGATGCCACTTGGAATCACGGGTTCTGATTAATCGCCTGATCCTGTGGGAGAGTGAAATTTTCCGAATCATCTGGATTTCTGAATTTTCACCACGACCGACATTCCTGGAAGAATGCTGAGTTTCTTGATGTCCATTCCTTTTTCATCGCTATCGATCGATATTTTTACAGGCACCCGTTGGGTAACCTTGGTAAAATTACCCGATGCATTGTTGGCTGGAATCAGTGAAAATAGTGATGCCGTAGAAGCACCAATTGAAAAAATCTTCCCTTGAAACCACCTGTCACCAAAGGCATCAATTGTAAATTTTGCTGTCTGGTTAAGACTTATTGCAGAAAGTTTGGTTTCTTCGAGAAAAACAATGACCCATCTTACCGACTGACCTGACAAGGAGAAGATCGACTGTCCAGGTTGCACAACATCTCCGGCCAGGAGCCATCTCTTTGCAATAACTCCGTCGAATGGTGCATAAAGCCTGGTGTTGGTAAGCTGTGTTTCTAAAACATTGATCTGGGCATTTACCAAACCAACCGCTGCATTGGAACTTTCAATCTGAGCTTTGGAAACTTGCAATTGAACTTTCGCAGCATCCAATTGTGCCTTAGCTGTCTCAAAGGCTTTTTCCTGATGATCAAACAGTTCTTTGGTAATCACGTCGCCGGAAAGCTGAACTTTGGCCCTTTCAAAGTCCTCTTTTGCTTTTTCATCGGAGACTTCGAACACTTTGATGTTTTCAATGTCGTAATTCAGTTTGGCTTTCACTTGCGCTACCTGGGCATTTGCCTGGACCAGCGAAGCAAATGCCTGATCTTTTTGAGAAACTAAATCAAGACTGTCCAACTCCACCAACAACTCATTTTTCTTGACCGTATCTCCTTCTATGGCATATAGATGGGCAATTCTTCCAAGCATTTTTGCTCCTATCTGGACATTATCCGACTCAATATGAGCATCATCTGTTGAGATGTACATTGAATAATCACGGTACCAGTACCAGGTTGCTATTCCAATGATAAAGACAATTATAATCAGTGGGATATAGATCTTGAATTTACTCCCGGAAGTTTCGTTTTGAGCCATTTTCAGTTTATTTGTATCAAAAGATGAAAGCGTAGTTAGACTGCTGCAAATTTAAGCGATTTCCATTTACTCCGGACAAATGAGGCAGCATTATATTCAAGTGACTCAGTAACTTCAAATACCTAAACTTACGTTACCATTTTTTCAATAAAAAATGGAGAACGCCCATAATATTTTTTTGGGAATACATTCAACTCAACCAATGCATCAAGATTGTTCGTCTAGCTGCAGTTGTATAACAATTATTTTTTTGGCCT
>CAIRSO010000230.1 GCA_903881215.1 uncultured Bacteroidia bacterium | reverse complement strand
CGGATTGGAATGAGCTTGCGGATGATGAAAAAATGAAGGTTGCTGACCCCGCCGGTGAAGGTGAAATTTCTGAGGATCATGGGGTACTCAAAGAAGAGGTGGTGAGATGGAGAGCAACATTTTTGAACCAGGTTAAACAGTGTCCACCAATCATTCTCAATTATGTCCTTGCTGCAACCTCACTTTTTGACAGTTCAAAGGTGCGAATCTCTCCCAGGCGAACAAGGTTGATTACCAGGAGCCTGCTCGCTGCCTCGATCGTTACCGGTGAATTGGACCAAAAATTATTTAAAACCGTTCTGATTTGTAGCTTGCCACAACTGACCTGGGGAGAGGAAGTGAAAGCGGAAATCATCGCTGCTGTACACCGTTCTGCCTGGGAGACTGCAACCTCCAGGGGGGATGAAAAATGGGTGGCACAATTTCACCTGGTCAAACCCTTAGCTAAAAAACTCGCCTTGTTGATTAAAAACTGTCCAAGCAAGGATGCAGGTACCCAGGCGGTCGAACAGTTGCTTGCCAACGAAACGAAAGAACGGGCGGCAGTGTTTGCTTATGCAACATTCGCCGCAGCAGTAGCCGGAAAAATACCGATAGGAACTGAGGCGATCAATGATCTAGGAAAGATTGCGTCACCAATCTTACTGGTTGATGGCGAGATCAGTTGGCAGGAGCGAGTATCTCTATCCAACACCAGCCATCCTGAATTTGTGCGCTATTCCGGAATATTGAACAAACTCAAGGGGACACGTCTGCAACACGCCTCCCAATTCCTGAAATGGTGCCTAGTTGCCCATGTAAATATCCAAGATCCAGCTTCGCTGGAGGAGGAGTTGAACGAATGTATCCAACTACTCAGACAAGCCATCTGATCCTTCCTGCCACAGGCTTTAATAATGAATTTCAAAAGGGATATCTGTTTAACCAGGGAGGACCACAAAGCCGTGCGAGGAAGGAAAAAGATATATTCAAGTGTTTTGGGAAACTCAACTGGCCCAGTGCGATGTCCGTTGGTGATCAGCGTTGGATTGGATTTTGGAAAGAACGACCCTACCCTTTGGATGGAACGCATTTTAAAAGAGGAGGGAGTAAATAGTCCTGAAGAACTCAGGAGTAAATACCTGTCTTTTTCCACTTTATGTGTATGTCATGTGTCTTTACACCCCGTCCCGCTTCAAGTTGAATCTGCTCAGAGAAGTCAGGTTCTTAAGCAAGCGCTCATACTGGGTTTATGTACTGCGACCTTTTACGATCCTTCCCGTCCAATCCTTTGGACAAAAGCAAGTTTGACCAGATGTTTGGATTTATTCAATGTAATGGAGTTTTACCGATGAATGAAAATAACTTTCGTAACATACTTTTTGAATTGATCGAAGAAAATCCTTTTGCCATTCGGGCTGTTCTAAGGATCCTATCCATTGAGTTTTCAACCAAGATTCCTACCTTATGCGTCACGAGGGAAGAAAGACCCCGCCTGATGGTCAACCTGGATTTTGTCAATCAGAACTGCCGCACGGACGCACAGGTGAAAGCGGTGATCTGCCATGAATTCCTCCACATTCTCTTGCGACACACTGAAACAAGGGGGACCCTGACCGAATCTGAACATCTGGCGATGGATGCTGTTATTAATGCAATCATAGACAGGGAACTGGGAAAAGAATACAGTGCAATGATGACCCAGTACTACCAAAAGTCACCGGGATTAGCGAGACTTCTTCGTCCTCTGAACTTTGCTGAATCTGCTCAACTGGCCTTACTCAGTAAAACAGGCAATGCCCCCCAGTGGATGCTCGCCTGGGAAGCACTTTATCAAGGAAAACTGGTCGTTGATGATATCAAGGAATTGGCTGATGATCTGAACCACTCTGATGAGGGAAACCCTAATTCCCGGATCATTTCCTCACTATTAGGAGGACATGATGTTTTTAATAAACCCCTGCCAAAAGCGTTGGAGGATGCGCTTGATCAAGCTATGAAAACGATGAATGGGCATGGGATATGGCGTTCTCCACAATCCAGAGGACTCGGGGCTACCGGATATGACGCCGTTTTTTCTTCTTCAAATATCAAACTGGAGGCATGGGTCAAAGCAACCAGCGTCATCCTGAAAAAATACCTTCTACCTGACAAACAAGCCAGGCATACGATCGAGGAAAGGAAGGAATACTTCCTACCAGTGTTGAGCCCCAGGGACCGTCGGGCATTCTTCCGAGCCACATGGAACCCTTACATGCCGGAAGCCAACTGGGAGAACTGGATTAAACGCAGCGGTGGACTGGCACAGGTATACCTTGATGTGAGTGGATCTATGCATTCAGAAATGCCGTTTATCATCTCGCTCCTGGGACGGTTACGCCAATACATCAAGATGCCTTTTTGGGCTTTCAGTAACGAGGTGGCACCCGCTAAAATCGAATCTGGTCAACTCATCACACGCACCACCGGCGGAACGAGCATGATGTGCGTGCTGGAGCATATTGCCAAAACAAAACCATTATCAGCGGTTGTTATCACGGATGGATACATCGAAGAACTTGCGCCACAGGATGTTTATCAGATTCGGCACACAAAGCTGCATGCCGTTGTTTCACGCGACGGGAATGCCGAGAGTCTTACAAAAGCTGGGATTGATTATTCCCAACTGGAAAGGATACCAGAATGATAAGAATAAGTGAAATGGTATTACCGGGTCATCCGGATAAATTCTGCGATCAAATCGCAGATGCGATCGTAAATGAATGCCAAAAAGTTGATCCCTTCTTATACTGTCAAGTTGAAGTAGGAATCTGGTACAACCAGATCTGGTTGAGCGGAAGTCTGGTTACAACAAAAAAACTACCGAGGACTCTCGAGGAGATTGTTGTAAAAACCGGACACAATATCGGGTACAAACCTGGCAACCATATTGATGCCAGTAATTACAAGATCATCAATACTGTTTGTCAGCAGGTTGGCCCTCCTTACCCCTGGACCGGAAAAGTGAATGACCAGTGCATCGCTATCGGTTATGCCGGTTATGATGCGCTGACCCATTATCTTCCTCCTGAACACTTTCTGACCCACATATTACGCCTAGCTTTTACATCCTCTTTTAAGAAGGGTAAGTTGAAGGGACAGGGTCCAGATGGAAAAATACTGGTTCAAATCCAGGAGGAACCGAGAGGGTGGTTCATCGAACGAATCCTGGTCACCATCCAACAAAAGGAAGAAACGGAATTTATGGATTTCTGTGGAGAAGTTAACACAACGCTAAAGGATGCCTACGAGCGATTAAGATTACAAGATCCAAGATGGAAAAGAACCTTAGATGGAATTGACATATTGGTAAATCCGAATGGACCCCTGATTAACGGAGGAAGCGAAAGTGATAACGGGCAGACCGGCCGTAAACTGGTAATGGATTTCTACGGTCCTCGGGTGCCAATCGGTGGGGGAGCACTTTCCGGAAAAGACATCACTCACATTGACCGGGCAGCCTCTTATTGTGCACGTGAGGCTGCAGTGAGAGCTGTCCAATCAGGAGCAAGGGAGTGTAGGGTTCGGTTAGCCTATGCTCCAAATGATCCAAATCCGCTCGATGTTGAATACACAATGGAACGTCCAGGCATGCAACAAGCAGACGAGTTCTGGAATCATGAGTCCATTTGCAAACGGTATCGGGGGGTCCAGGTTGATTATCCAATGTCGCGAGGGGGTCACTTTTTTGACCCTCGCTATCCGTGGAATGGACTCACTGAGATAGAAAATGGCTAAAATAAATATGTCAAGAGTTTTCGAACCGTTGCCTCGCAAAAATGCGTGTTTGGATCTGCTTCTTCAATTCTCTCGAACTGCTTCTGAAGGAAACGGTCAAATATGACTATTGACATTTTACAGTATTACTGTATAATAACAGTATGACTGTCATTTACCACGCAAAGAAGAGTGAAAACCATGAACGATAACCTAACATTGGAAGATTTGGTTAATCTGAGCGGATTGTCCCTCAGAACCCTGCGGTACTACATGCAGGAAGGACTGTTACAGGGTCCGGACACTCACGGAAAGTTTGCAAGGTATTCTCAACCGCACCTTGATCGTCTTGAAATAATTCAACGATTAAAAAATCTGCGCCT
>CAIRSO010000229.1 GCA_903881215.1 uncultured Bacteroidia bacterium | reverse complement strand
AGATGGGCAGCCACAAGGGCAGCCCCGACACTCTCCCACTCTCCCAGTCTCCCAGTCTCCCAGTCTCCTAGTCCCCTTGTCCCCTTGTCCCCTTGTCCCCTTGTCTTTCTTCAATTTCTCCCGCTGGCCACAACCGTTTCTACATCTTCCGGATCGATAGGAATGCGCTTCCCCAGCAGCCGTGCGCCGGTTTCGGTCACCAAAACATCATCTTCCAGACGAATACCGCCGAAACCGATATAGGATTTAGCCTTTTCAAAGTTGATGAACTCCTTGTTAATACCCTCCTTCTCCCATTTTTCGATCAGTGCAGGGATGAAATAAATCCCCGGCTCGTTGGTGATGACAAATCCTGGTTCCAGTTTGCGACCCAGACGCAGGTAGGCTGTTCCGAACTGGTCGATTGGCCGCACCTGACTGTCGTAGCCGACGTGAATCTGGCCATAGTCCTCCATGTCGTGCACGTCGAGGCCCATCATGTGTCCAAGCCCGTGTGGGAAAAATAGTGCATGGGCCCCACTGGCAACAGCTTCGTCCACATCGCCATTGATAAATCCAAGATCTTTCAATCCGGCAGCGATCACCCTGGCTACTTTCAGATGAACAGATTGATAAGTCACGCCCGGTTTGGTAAGCGATAATCCTGTGTTGTTTGCTGCCAGTACTATGTTGTAGATATCCTTCTGTTTCTGGCTGAACTTTCCTCCTACCGGGATGGTGCGCGTAAAGTCAGAGGCATAATGTCCGTTGGATTCGGCCCCGGCATCGACAATCATCAGTCTGCCAGCCTCCAATGGAAAGGAGTGGTTGTGGTTGTGCAAGGTCTCTCCGTTCTGGGTCAGGATGATGGGGAATGAGGTACCGGTGCCTTTGGAAAGAGCCATTCCTTCAAGTATTCCGGCGATCTGCTGCTCCATGATGCCGGGTTGTGCCATTTTCATGGCAGTTACATGCATCTCATAGCCTGTGGCACAAGCCAGTTCGATTTCGGCAATCTCTGCGGCGTCCTTTATTGAACGCATGGAAACAATTGATTGGATCAAAGCCAAAGAGGAATATTGTTTCAATTTGCAGGTTTTGATGCCCAGCAAACTGCTTAGCTGAATCATGTTTGCAGCCCGGTAAGGAGGAATGAAGTGCACTTTTCTGCCACCATTGATAGCACGTTCTATCGTCTGATTCAGCTTCTCCAGAGGGGCTGTGACGTCTACTCCAACAGTAAATGCCTGCTCCGCCACAGATTTTTGTGGCCCCATCCAGATGATATCCTCAATGTCCACATCGTTGGCATACAGCAGATCCAGGTTGTTGTCGACATCTATCACCCCGAACATTCCCGGCAGGTCAAGACCAAAGAAATAAAGGAATGTACTATCCTGCCTGAAGTGGTAGGTATTTTCGGTATAATTCATTGGAGACTCCTGGTTTCCGGGAATCAGAATCAGTCCGGAACCCATTTTCTGACGAAGGATGGCTCTTCTTTGGATATAGATTTCTTTGGAAAACATATGGTGTATTTTTAAAATTTAGATTTCAAAACTATTTTTGATTTTTGACTGATGTTGTTGCTAATATTGTTGACCTTTTTCCCAAGTATTCTTAGCTACGGTCCAAACATTTTTTCT
>CAIRSO010000228.1 GCA_903881215.1 uncultured Bacteroidia bacterium | reverse complement strand
TTACCGGGCCTCGTGGAGTTGGGAAAACTACTTTGGTTTTACAACATATCAAAAGGAACCTGAATCCTGCTGAAACGCTCTATGTAACGGCTGAAGACTTTTATTTTGCCGACAAAAAGCTGATTGATTTGGCGGATACTTTTGTAAAGAGTGGTGGGAAATACCTTTTTGTAGATGAAATCCATAAATACAAGGATTGGGCAAAGGAACTCAAACTGATCTATGACTATCATCCCGAACTAAATGTTGTGTTTACTGGTTCTTCCGTGTTGAATATCAAAAAGGGAGCCTCGGATTTAAGTCGCAGAGCTGTGATGTACCATATGCAAGGGTTGTCTTTTAGGGAATATTTACAATTGTTTCATAAAATATCTGTCAGGACCTGGTCCCTGGAAGAAATACTGGAACATAAAGTTGAGCTTCCCGAGGTAAAACATCCGTTGCCTTTTTTTGAAAACTATCTAAAAAGAGGGTATTATCCTTTTGCATTAGAGGAAGACTTTGAACTGAGATTACAACAGATTGTCAATCAGACTTTGGAAACAGATATTCCATTGTATGCAGGTATGAATGTGTCAACTGGTCGAAAACTGAAGCAATTGCTGGCCATTGTAGCCAAAAGTGTGCCGTTTAAGCCCAATATGACAAGTATCGGGACTGCACTTTCCGCCAGCCGGAATAACATAACAGATTATTGTCTGTTTATTGAAGAAGCCGGAATGATAGCACAACTTCGGGATGCTGCCGGAGGAATTAAGGGCTTGGGTAAGGTGGATAAAATTTACCTTGACAATACCAATTTAATTTACAGTCTTGCTAACGACAATTCCAATACAGGTAGCTTAAGGGAATCCTTCTTTCTGAATCAACTAAGGGTAAAGTATGATGTTGTAGTATCCCCTGTTGCTGATTTTCTGGTAGGTGATTATACCTTTGAAGTAGGTGGGAAAAATAAGGGACTGAAGCAAATCCAGGGAATCGATAAAGCCTATATTGTAAAGGATAATATTGAATTGGGATATCTGAACACGATTCCACTCTGGAATTTTGGCTTAACCTACTGATTGATAATACGTATGAAATTATCACGCTACACTTTAGCAGTAACAGTCTTGTAATTACGAGAAATATCTATCGGATAGAGTCGTATCATATCGTTCCAATCGGATATTTATCGGATATTTTCGTATCATATCGTGCCAGATCTATCTTATCGTATATCTATCGAATATAATCGTACCTTATCGTATCATTTTTCAATTTTTTAAGATATATTTGTAGCATGGAAACTTCAGTATATACATTTAAGTTAAACATTGATTGGCAGTTGATAAGTTTGATTAGTCAAATCGACAGATTTGATAGTTCCTGGACCTCAATAGAAAAAAGGGAGGGACAGAGTTTAAAACAACTGAAATCTATTGCAACTGTTCGCAGTGTCGGGGCATCAACACGTATTGAAGGCTCAAGGATGACGGATGAGGAAGTTGAGGTATTAATCAAGGACATTGACATTTCCAAAATTGAAGATAGAGATACCCAGGAGGTTGTAGGGTACTTCGAAACTTTAGATATTGTAACCGAATCGTACAATGAAATAAGGATCAGTGAAAATGAATTAAAAAACCTTCATAACATCCTTCTGAAATACGGTAAAAAAGATGAATGGCATAGGGGAGATTACAAACAACTTTCCAATGCTGTCGAAGCCACTTTGCCTGAAGGTACACGTCAGATTATTTTTCAGACTACAGAAGCCGGGTATCCAACTCAGGATGCAATGCGCCAACTTGTGGAGTGGTATAACATTGACAATCAACCACATTCCTTAGTAAAGTGCGCATTATTTGCTTATGATTTTGTAAGTATTCATCCTTTTCAGGATGGAAATGGAAGGTTAAGCAGGTTAATTGCAACATTGTTATTGCTGAAAAACGGATATAAATGGATACAATATGTGAGTTTTGAGCATGAAATTGAAAACCGAAAAACTGAATATTACAGGGTTTTGAGAAGCTGTCAGGCAAATCGCCCCAATGAGGATGTAACAAGTTGGGTACTATTTTTCTTTGAAACATTGCTAGTCATTCAGAGACAATTGATGATAAAGCTGGATTCTCAAGGCATCGAAACCCAGCTCTCCCCAAGAGATAAATCAATTTCGGTTTTTATTGGCAACAATCCTGGTTGTAGATCTGGTGAAATTGCCCGGAAATTGGGAATTCCGAGTCCAACCGTTAAAAAAATCCTGCCAGATTTATTAAGTAAAAACCTCATAGAGAAATTTGGAATCGGGCCGGTAACCAACTATTCAATAAAATAAAAGGTGGTTTTTCCTGTGGACTATCTCCCTACTGAGCCCGCCCTCAATATCAAACACTTACGGACACAATTCGTAGGTGTTTTTTATTTCACGCCAGGAAGACGCCAGGATTTAGGGGAGTAGGGAGGTTTTGTGCTGAAAAAATCAGCAGGGGAGTTCGTTTATTTTTCAATGAATTGAAGGTATAATTTACAGGATTACCCTTTCATCAATGGGAGGAGCTCAATACAAGCAATTTCAATTATTTAATGGCCAACTTTCAGGGAAGCTTACATTTGTACTTGATCAGATACAGGCAGAATTAGTTAACGTTATAAAATTACTCACCATCTTTGAAGCGTTTTTCTGCAATATAATCCGAAGCAGTTTTCCCAATAACCTTTTTAAAGAGTTTATTGAAATGCGAGTAACTGTTTATTCCGACAGATTCCATGGCTTCATTGATGCGGTCGCAGCCATTATCGAACATTTTTGTTGCGTAATTAATTTTGATGGTATTAATGAATTCAGTAGCAGAATAACCAACCAATGATTTTAATTTTCGATGCAATTGCATCCGGCTGAATCCGACATCCACGGCAAAATTTTCTACCGAATAATTTTCATTCCCAATGTTGCTTTCAATTACTGCAATTGCTTTGGATATGAGTTTCTGGTCGAAAGGAGTGTAGTGCTTTTTTAGTTCAATACTTAAGCCTGGATTAAAGATCGTGTTTCTGAAACTATTACGGGAATCAATAATGTTGTCAATTTTTTTCAGAAGCGATTGTGTGTTAAAAGGCTTAGTTATGTAATCCCAGGCACCGGCATCGAGTCCTTCGTTTTGCTGTTCCTGGGCAGTTTTGGCAGTCAGCATTAAAACCGGGATATGCGATGTTTCATGATTTGCCTTGAGTCTTTTGCACATTTCAATGCCATCCATTTCTGGCATCATCACATCCGCAACAATTATATCGGGTAGATTGACGGTCGCTTTTTTTAACCCATCGATCCCATTTTGAGCTTCCATTACCTTGTAATTGATGTGCAGACAATTTTTTAAGTAGGCCCTTAAATCGTGGTCATCTTCAACAATTAGAATGCTTTCGCGTTCCTCGGCAACCTCTTTCTTTGATACTTCTATCTCTGGAAGGAACACATCTGTAATCCTGTTTTGCCCTTTTAAATCGTTGAATTCGAAATCTTCATAATTGTTTTCTGAAACCGGAATTGTAACAATGAATTCGGCTCCGCCATACGCACTGTCAGCTACATTCAGTTCTCCTTTATGTGCTTTTATCAGGCTATAACTTAAATGAAGCCCGATGCCCGATGAAGACCGGTCATTCCCATGAAAAAAGCGTTCAAAAATCTTTCCTTTTTGCTCATCCGGAATACCTTTGCCGCTGTCGCGAACGATGATATTACCAATTTGTTTATTACTATTCCAAACGGATTTAACTTCAATCTCAACGATCCCATTTGCCGGAGTATATTTAAATGCATTTGAAAGGAGATTGTAGACCACTTTTTCAATTAAATCCCTGTCGAAGAAACATTGAAAGGTTTCAGGAGTAATGACATTAAAATTTATTTCTTCGTTTTTTGCCTGCCAGAGAAAGGCTTTTGTTATTTGAGAGATAAAATCAGACAGGTCACTTTCTGAAATTTTAAGAATATTCTTATTTGCATTCAATGTGCGAAAATCCAGCAATTGACTGATAAGAAACATCATTCTTTTTGTATTTCTTGAAATAATCTTGAAACAGAAATCGCGGTGATCGTCGGTTATGCTCTTGCGAACCAAGTCGTTTAACGGCCCTATAATCAGCGAAAGTGGCGTTTTAAATTCGTGTGCGACATCGGTGAAAAATATCAGTTTAAGTTCGTTAATTTCCTTGTCCTTATCGTACTGGATATTTTTCAGTTCTATTTGATGTCTGAGCTTTTGGCGGTTGTTCAGGAAGAAAATAAAACCTAAAATAACACCTGCTGTCAATATAAAGTATACGAAATAAGCCCAGATGGAGAACCAGGGTGCAGGTAATATTTTTATTGAAATTTCTTTTGGAGTATCATTCCAGATTCCATCGTTATTGGCCGCGTCTACCCAAAAAGTGTATTTTCCTGGTTTTAGATTGGAATAGGCTGCAAAACGGCGATTGCCGGTTTCATGTATCCAGTCCGAATCGTATCCATACAATTTATAGCGAAAATGGTTTTCTGCGGTGTTGGCATAATTGGTCCCGGTAAATTCAAAAAGAAAATTATTTTGCTTGTAATTTAAGGTGATTTCTTTCGTCAGATTTATTGATTGATCCAGCACCACTTTCCCGAAATAACTTATCCCAGGGGAAATATCTATGTTGTGTATCTTAAAATCAGAAATGGAAACAGCCGATTTATATGGATTATCTTCTATCCTCATAGGATTGAGATAATTTATTCCATGAATGCTTCCGAAATAGAGCGTGCCATCTTGTCCTTTGCCAACAGCTTCAGTAAATGTGCTGGATTGCAATCCATCGTTGTAGGAATACCGGCGCACCTG